>NZ_CP009888.1:0-300000 GCF_000788395.1 Pseudoalteromonas piratica | reverse complement strand
TACAAGATCAATATCATTTTGGTCATACAGTAATTTAGCTAATACTGAGGCCATCGCTGTTTTGCCAGCGCCAGGAGTAGCAAGGGCCAAAAAATGCTTGTTTGATTTATAGTTAGAAATTGCAGAGTGAATACACTCTGACTGCCAATTTCTTAGTTTCATTTATTAGTTCTCTCTAGTTAATTTAATAAGTTTGTTTAAAGCTAAAATTCTACCTTTTAAGATAAGGTTGTTTTCTTGAACGGCCATGTAATGACTTTTAAAGTCGTCATGTTGTTCAGGGTATATCTCTTTCAATGCGACATACTCTTTTACAGCTCCTAAGCCTTCTAATAACTCCGAGTTATATTGATTTAACCTTTGAACAAGCATTTGGGAGTAATTGATAGGAGAACTTACTTCTGTCACTTCATGCTGAAGTGGCGATAACATTTCTTTTAAAATCTCGAGATCAAATAATTCGCTTTTGGTATAACGAGTAAGACCTTTCTTCTTGGTTGTACTTCTTATTAACCAACCCCGCCTAGTTAATTTTAAAAGCTCCTCATAAACGAAACGACGGGATACAGTTGGATTAAGTTCTACATCCTGCTTTATTGCTATATATGCCGTTCTAATTTCAGTGGCTGTGAAGTGATTGACGTTGGGCATAGACAAAATTTGGATGACAGTTTTGTCTAGTTCGAATTTTTCCATGCATAAACCTCAATAAATATAATAAAAACACCTTAAATATGCATATATGCATTATTTAGGATTATATGCAATCGTGTAAATCAACGCAATGTGGGATATTTAATCTTTTTTGTCTGAGACAATCCAATGGACGATTTTGCGAAAAAATTAGGTAAAAATATCAAACTGATGAGGGTCTATAAAGACCAAAGCCAAGCCGAATTATCATTTAAATCAGGTTTAGATCAGAGCTATTTAAGTCGAGTGGAGAACGGCACAGTAAATGTAACAGTTATTAAATTATGCCAGATGGCAAAAGCGCTTGAATGTAATTTGATTGAATTAATACCGGAAATTGATGACACTAGCGCACTTTAAACTTCTATTTATCCCACATTTAAAATTAGCACATACCTACATTCACTAAAATATACCTTCTAAACCCTTAACTTTGATTACAGCCAAGACTGCACCATTCAAAAGGTGCAAAAATAGTAATGGCTAAACTTGAAAAGGTGATTTTAGTGACTCAAATCTACTTGGTTTTTTAACTGCATTGATTGCTACTTCCAGTTTACCTGCAACTAAAGTGAGTTTTCTGGAGCGAGTAATTGCAGTATAAAACATACTTCTATCTAAAAGTTTACTGCTTTCGATTGCGCAAACAACCGTTGTGTCGTACTCAGAACCTTGAGATTTATGTATTGATATTGCGTAGGCTAACTGCAGACCAAGTTCCCATGCGTTAGATTTAGTAATTGTTATTTCATTGCCATCAAAAACAATATTGCAGCAAATTTCTCCGTGTTCTTCTGAGTAGTAAACCGAGCTAACAATACCAGTATTACCGTTGTATAGGTTTAGGTCATGCACGTTCTGATTAACAATTACCCAGTCATTTCTCATTATCTTTAACTCACCTAAAGCCATGAAAATGTCTTGATTAGACTGAATATTACTTTGTATAAAATTATTGATCAGTCTAGCGGAGTCTTTACGGGATTCAGTAACATGTGCAGTTACAACCTGAGCATTAGGCATTAGTTGTTTCACTTCTAACAGCCTGTTGAATAGCTGAGTTTGGTTGTCGCAAGGCAATAGGTAGACGCCTTCAGTTTCACCTCTCCATTTTTCAAGCTTATGTAAGTTGCCGGATCTAACCCCAATTGATACTTTGTGAAGCATTCCCATGGCTTTTGTTCTATGTACTTCCCTGAGTTTGATAACTTTTATTTTATCATTATCACTGTTAACTAAACGGTGAAAGAAAAGTCCAACTCCAATGGGGGATAATTGTGCTCTGTCTCCCACCAGTAACAAGGAATAGTCGATACCTTTTAATGATTTTATTAGTCTGTATATCAGCAGAATATCAACCATTGAAGCTTCATCAATTATAATCTTAACTTTTTCGTTTTTAGCTAGCTTCTTGGTTTTTACCTTTTCAATAAAGCCATGTATTGTAAAAGCTTCTGCGCCTTCACCAATAGATTGTTTTGCTCGTTCTTTAGCTTTTCCTGCAAGAGCAAGAACATAGCTTTTTTCGGGTTTCAAAACGGAGACTACACCTTCCAAAATGGTAGTTTTTCCTGTGCCCCCATAGCCATCGATTATTACTAATCTATTAGTAACAGCCTCTTTAATAGCTTTCAATTGTGCGTTTGTTAAATAGAATCCATCTCTCGTGTAAATTTCTTCTTTGAACACATCGATTGAAGATTTTACATCAATAAAAATGTCTTCTTGTGAAGGGTGTTCAAGTAATGAGCTAATTTCCTTTTCGACTTCATATTCGATATAGCCAATCGAAGAAAGTTGATAGTATTTGATCCCCTTATAGATAACGTGACAAATTGCTTTTTTCTTGAGTGCAGTCTTTAAAGCATTTATCGTTGCATCATAAGACCCAAGCTCTTTTTCCAAATAAGCTACAATCTCTTCTCTTCTGCAAGCGGTATGAGCCATAGCTAATTGTTCATAGAGACAGTATTCAACTAGACCAATTAGTCGCCTAGGATCGTCTTGTTCGATTCCTAGTTTTGCAGCCGTTCTTTCAATGCTGTGCCAAATATTGGGAGCGATATCATAAAAAGCGATTAGAGAATACGGATTGGACTCTAGACGAGATACTGTATTGTAGCCACAGACCTTAAGCAAAGGTTTTGCCACACTCACCGGAATACTATTTTCTTTCAAAAATTGAAGTGTTTCAAAGTGGTTATTCAGGGCTTGCCAATTTCGGCAAAGCGATTTAGCAATGTGTTCGCTAAGTAAGTCAGTTAAGTGTTGCCATTTATTGTGATTGAGCAGTGTAATTAATGCTTCAGCACCAATTCCATGCTTGCCTAATAGCTTGTCAATTTTAGCTTTTCCCAGACCAAAGCCCCTGAACCTGTAGTGTTTTAGAAGATGCCATCGTAAAAGCTCTTTAGTTAAAACAGATTTGATTTCGATAGGGTGGCAATCTGTTAAGTCGATATAGTTATTGTATTCATCGCTATTTACTTTTTGACCTGTTATTTCCCATACTTCTCCCGTAGCAGGTGAGCGTGTCGCAATTTTATAAGGAACCTTACAAACTAGGTTTTTTCCCCCTTGAATTGGCTTTCCTGAAAATATATATCCACCGTAAGAGCCTAAACTTATAGAGGTGACTCTAATCTTATGGTTCAGCATAACTAAACGATCTTCCATTTTCAGACATTTCTTTATAGCGTTCATCTGATTCTTGCTGAATATTGGACACCTTGAACTCTAATTCTTCTACTTGGGCTCGCAACTTTTCAATCTCTGCAGTAGCTTGCTCCAGAGATTTCAATAATCTGCTATTTTCTTTTTTAACTTTTTCAGAAATATTGTTTAGAACTGATTCTAGATTTTTAGGTGTATTTTGGCTTGTACCAACGGTTTTAGCATCTTCTTGAATAATTTGAGATAACTTTTTATTGGTATTTTCCATTATTTTATTGGAGTTTTCACTAAACCATTGTCTACGATTTCCACATTCTTTTGCCACTATAGTGAAGTTAATATCACCAAAATTATTGCAAGGAAACTTTTCACCAGAACTTTTGAGGGTAGTTACATAGGCTTGATAACGTTCAAATGGTGTTTTTTTAGTCATTTTCGTTACCTATATGTTTAAAGTAGGTTTTTGCAAATTGAGAGGGCAACTTCCCGTGCAAATCATCAGCCATGTTGATGATGGTTTCGTTCTCTTTGTCTATAACAACGATCCCTTCGGTAGCTTTGACCAAAAAATCAATTACACAGATAAGATTATCTAAGTCTTGTTTTAATTTTTGCAATGAATAGCTGTCTTCTATGCTTTTAGAGCTAAGTTTGGCTTCTCCAATTGCCTTTATTAAGGCTTCATTCTGTATGGTTAAATTGTTTATTTCACGCTCAAGCTCTTCCCTTTTTTCCATATCAGAAAAGCTATTAAGTGCTTTAGCTTTAATTGTTTCTAAATCGCTATGCTGGTCATCACCATAGTGGAGGTAATAGATCGGTCCAAGCTCATTCCAATAAGGACTGTTAGCAATTGTGCGCCTAGAGATGGCTTTCATATTTATTGGAAGATCTTCATTGAAAACCTCCGCACACATTTCTTGAAACTTAGTTTTATTTTTGAAATGTATGAGATCCAAATAAGACTTTATTTTTGGGATGACAATTTCTTGTATTCTTTGAAGCCTAGTCAGTACTCTGGATTCTTGAGAGGTCTTGAAGCGGTTTTCACCTTTCTTGGCCCCTTTAGCCATTATATTTCTCTTTAATGCTGCTAGGGAGGTTTACAGTGTGTTTTAAGGTGTCTGGAATTACAGCTTTTTGTTCGTCTAAAGCTTTTGGCAATTGATTAACACTGATCCCCGTAATGTCACATATTCCTTTAATGATACCTTTAAATTCGGATATTAAGTTTTTTCCAGCAGGGATATCAGATATTAGTTTTTGAAATTGCCCAGATTGAACAAGTATTTTATTGCGGAGCAGTGAAACTTTTGCTTTTAATTGAGGAGTTAAAAACTCTTCACTATTAAGTGCTTCTTCAATTCGAACTAAGGTATTTGTCAACTCGTTGGAAGATTTCATCGATTGGAGTTTTTCGTTTAAAAATTCTGGTTTAGCAACTAGCCACTTGTCTTTGTGCTCCAAGCTATGGGCCATCTGTTCAAGACATGTGGCAGTAACTGTCCAAGCAGAAATTTCATTTGCATAAAACTTTTTAAGAGCAATCTCTCCTCGATATATGGATAGATCAGAGTTGGACTTTTTAGCTGAACTGATTATTTCCTCTAGTTCGGCAGATTTATCAGCGTATGCCCTTATTTTTGCCGCAATAGCTGGCAGATGATCTACTGTTTTCAAAGCATATGGACAACTACCGCAATGTTTAAATTCCTTCAGTTCCGTATTTTCAATGTCAGAAGGGCATTTATTAGTAAAGGGGCACATATGTGTTGAGTTAAACGCTATGATTTCATGAATATCTTTATTTTCTCTAATGTCATCCATAACTTTATTCAATCCACTTTTTATGCCAGTGCCAAATGAAATTCCACCGAAGTCTTTTAATGCACCTAAAGGATCAGTTTTCATTGCACTGGTTAGTACAGAGTGAGAACTTTTCACATCAATAAACATAGGGCTTATAAAGTCTTTAAATTCTTCGTCTTGTGCCTTTTGTTGGTCATCTACCCAACTTTCCTTTAGTTTGGCATAGTAAAGCACGTGGGCGTCATTTGAATGACCTGTTATTCTTTGAATCACACTTGGAGGGAGCATTGTAATATTATCTGTCACTACCTGAGAGCGCATACTGTGAGGCGTGTAATTTGTAGAAGCAGTTTTCCATTTTTTCATACACTCTTCAAGATTGTTGCAGTCGTTAATGTCTAGTGGTGACGTATATCCTACTTGCTTATAACACCATGAAAAACCGATTAAGAAGTTTCTAAAGTGTTTCCTTAAAGTGTCGTCAGTGACTACAGAAAAATCGTCAGAAGTGGTGCGAGAACTAATTGCTGTCGCAAATAGTGGTGTAATGTATTCAAACTCTGAGTTTTCAAAGTGGTCATATGGTATTGGACTGTCTTTCCCTATAAGGTATTTCTTTCGCCATTTTAATTGCCTATCGAGTATCCCTATAACAGACTCGGATACGTCGGCCACCCATGCTCCATGGGATTTATCTGTATTCACATATAGTTTGCTGGGTACGTATGATCTTTCTTGAAAATTTAATCTTTCAACTTTTTCATCGTATAGGTTTTTGTCTAGCCACCTGAGGTGCATATGACGTATTCCTGTTTCAGCCATAACTATAGCTAGATGAATAAAGTGAGGCATAAGAGATGCTTGGGTTAATTGACTATTTTTTGAGTTATGTCCAAAAAGGGGTGAGACAAACTGCCTAGGAATCCTAAGTATTGCATGATATTGATCTTCAATATAAACCAGGGGTTGAAAGCCTGTTGAAGCAGGCTCAATACTTTGCAAGTTGTTATTTCCTTGTATTAAAAAGCTGGCTTTGTTGTCATAATTTTCACTCATAAACCAAAGCCATTCAGCAATACCATACAAATAAGATAAAAAGGCAGCGAAAACGGCCTCGTCAATGACTTCTTTGTTGGTTCCTTTTGCTCTGCCAACGATTGGCAGATCTAATTTTCTTGAAATGGGATTTGAAAAACCTTTTTCTATGAGTGATACATAGTCGAAAAAAACACTCACTTTACTGAACTGCTCTCGATAGTGTTCTTTTCCTACATCATTTTTAAGAGCTTCTTTAATCAAGCTTATGTGGGCTTCTCTATTAATATCACGAATTAATGGTACTGGTGACTCTTGCGCAATGAGCTTTTTTAAAACTTTACCAATAGCGAGAGAGTACGAGTAATACGATTTAGTTCCGTTGTCATAAAGTTGCCTAACAAAGTCATTACTAATTGTTACCCAGTTTTCAATATTAGGGTTAGACTCGATGACAAGCGGAGGAAAAGATTCAATCGATAAATCAGGTGCCCTTTTGTAGCCAGATTTACCAAAAGCCCCACCAGACGCCTTATTATAAACATCTGCAATGGTATACCGAACTTTGTCTGGGAACATATCTATAAGAGCTATGTACCAGTCAATAGTTCTTGGAGTTTTTTGTTTGGGAGAGTTGTTCATGAGCTTGAGAAGTTCTGGTGTTATATCTTCAACTACCCATGCTGCGCAGGCTCTCATATATCTATGTGCATACCAGTTTAAGTTTGTAAGGGATTTTTCACTGATATATTTCGTAATATTTTGACTTTTTAATTCTGAACAAAATGGCGAGCGAATATACCTTAACAATTCAGGGTAAGCATCAAAAGCCCATTCATACTGCTGTCCTTGGCTATTGCGTAGAGTTGGAAGTGGACTAAATGAAACGGGAATAAGCACTAATTTTGAAACCCAGCAACAATGTATAAATAGCTGAAGATCTCGCTTTAACGCTTTTGCATGGTTTTGTGTTATAGTTTTATGCTTGGCTTCTTGAGGTAAGAATTTTACAACTTCAACACGTACTTGTTTATAATTGGACTTTGATAACTCAAATATACCTTCTACCCATTTTTTGTCAGTTTGTACGGCTTTAATATCACCAAAAAACTTAAACAATGATAAGCGAGGAAGAGTTGTTCTTGCACTTTCATTTTCAATATCATGTTGCGTAAGATTATTTGCGTTTAAATCTTTCTTTATGCACTCCATTGCTAGATTTAATCCCTTGATTGCTCTGTCACCAACCTCATTATCATGGCAAATAAACTCTAAGTTTTCAGTAGTGTTATAAATCGGGAACTCCATTAAAGCTCCTCTAGTTTACTTTCCAGCATTTTCATTTGCTTTGTATAGTATTGAGATAAAAGTTGCTTAGGAGTTATCCCTTTTTTTCTAATATATGAATTCGATGAAGCTATAACAAACTCTATTAAATCAATATCTTCTCTGGCATAGACTTCTGTTGAAGATATTTGTGCATGACCCATTAATATTTTAACAAAACCTAGCGGCATTCCTTGTTCACCTGTAGCTTCACCTTTACTATTAACTATTGGAAGATAGTTATAGACATAAAAACCATATAAGTGCCTAAAACCATGTAAGTTGTGTTTGCCTAAACTTTGGTCTACTGCTCTTAAATATTTTTTAAAGGTTTTGGATCGTTCAGACCTGTCGGCAGCGAAAAATGGTCTGCCATTTAATTTTTGAAAGAGATATCTATGATTAACATTCGTTTTGTAATGAGTGCTTAAATACGTCTCTAATAAACCCCAGAATATATGTGCGAAAGGCTGGATTAAGAACGTTTTTTCAGTCACTCTTCCTTTCCAAGAAAGGCACTCTTCTTCTTTTTCAGTGAGTCCTATTTGAGTGCGAGTAAATGGATTGACGATTCTTATTTCTCTTTTATCAAAATCAATATCGTCAACGGTAATTTGTAAGCACTCAGACTGTCTCACTCCTGAGGTTGCTAAAAAAGAGTACATAAGCAGATCTCTAACTACAGAAAACTTATTAAAACGCTGTTCACTTAAATGATGAGTAAAAAAGTCAATGCTGCTATTGGCAGGGATCGCTCCCCTGTATGCCTTTTCTTTATTATTGTTTAAACCATTTTTATTCGCTCTCTTGCTTGCTTTAGGGAAGAGCTTCCTTTTAATTTTAGGTTTAGACGCGGACAGTAATTTAGTGGTTGCAGAGAGCCAAGAGTTTTTCTTTATTTTAGCTTTTTGCTTTGTGGTAATTTCAGAGGTGTATGTCAGAAAATCAAAGTGTTCTTCTTGAACATTATTAAATAACTGCATTTCCAGAAAGTAGTTGAGTGCAGATTCAATTCCTTGCGAAATACTTACATGGCTTGTGTTCTTTGTCTTATTTAGGTTTTTGGCGACTTGCTTTAACAGCTCATCATCATTGTGTTTTCCCTTTATTAAAAACTTTTCATAATTTGCAAACAAGCGACTTGCAACAATATCTATCTGGTTTTCAATAGCTACAGTTTGGTATTCATAGAGGAAGTCGAGAAATCTACTAACATGCTCAGCATATTGCTTTGTTGTGGTTGTTGCACCTTCCTTATCCAGCAACATCCTTACATAAGCCTCAAATGGTTCGTAATACTCTGAGGTATGTACATTCATCAATGCCATTCCATCAGAAAGCAATTTCCCCTTAATCCTTACGAAATTTTTCATTTAATAATGAGACCTTCCAAAGACAACCGAAAAATAAAGTACAACCTTATTTAGGTTATAGTTAAGAAAATCAAAGTTATCAAGTTAGGTTCTTTATACTAGAGATTACTTAGATTTGGGGAATGAGGGGAAGTTAATAATTGAATGAAAAAATGGTGGCCCCACCTGGACTTGAACCAGGGACCTACCGATTCTGGTTACCCCAAGTTTTCACTTGGGCCTGGACTATATCATCACCCTCGATAACGATAGGGTGTCGGACGCTAATGGTGTATTACGTAACAAGAACGTGTTACTCCACCTAGTCTCTGAACCTTCCTGATACGCTTATCAGGCTTGGCTGCTGATTGGCATGTTTATAAATAAACGAAGCTTTCCAGCAATTCATCCGATTTTTCCAAATAGTATTACTACTATAGGTCACAAAATTTATGAGTCGGGTGCTCTAACCAACTGAGCTATAGGGCCATTTTTTCTTTTAAATTGTATGAATACTTTTTACTAGCCAAACATACAGGCTATTTGTCAAATGCTAGCACTTGGTAATTCCAAGTACAACCCTAAACTAATCCCCACATAAGAACAGGGGACCTACCGATTATGAGTCGGGTGCTCTAACCAACTGAGCTATAGGGCCATTTAGATGCGTTATTTATCAGGTCTGATAACTAAGCGGGATGAAGTATAAAAAGTTTTGTCAGTCTTGTCACTAATCAATTCGGTAAAAAATGTATTTTATTAATCAATTGATTATTTAATGTTCGCTTGTGCTGTGAGTAGGAAGAACAGACAAAAAAGCCAGCATCTGCTGGCTTTTTATTGGTATTTATAACCCTAACTTTTTCTCTAAATAGTGGATATTAGTGCCACCATTATGGAAGTTTTCATCAGCAAGGATTTTCTTGTGAAGTGGGGTATTGGTTTTAATACCGTCAATCACTAGTTCATTAAGTGCGTTTTTAGCACGGGCAATCGCAACATCACGGTTTTCACCATAAGTGATAAGCTTGCCGATCATTGAATCGTAATGAGGTGGTACTGAGTAGTCAGCATAAATGTGGCTATCCCAACGAATGCCTAAACCGCCAGCAGGGTGGAATCGTGTGATTTTACCTGGTGATGGAATAAAGGTTTCAGGATCTTCCGCATTAATACGACATTCAATCGCGTGACCACGAATTACAATATCATCTTGTGTAATTGAAAGAGGCTGGCCGGCAGCAATTTTTAATTGCTCTTTAATTAGGTCTACGCCAGTTACCATTTCAGTTACTGGGTGCTCTACCTGAATACGCGTATTCATTTCAATAAAGTAGAACTCACCATTTTCGTATAAGAACTCAAATGTCCCCGCACCACGATAACCAATTTCAATACATGCACGAGTACAGCGTTCACCAATGTTTTTACGCATTTCTGCCGTAATACCTGGTGCCGGTGCTTCTTCAACTACTTTTTGGTGGCGACGTTGCATTGAACAGTCACGCTCACCTAGGTGAATCGCATTACCTTGGCCATCGGCAAGTACTTGAATTTCAATATGACGTGGGTTTTCTAGGAATTTTTCCATGTAAACCACACCATTATTGAAGAATTGCTTTGCTTCTGTTTGCGTTAATGCAATTGAATCTAGAAGCTCTTCTTCGTTACGTACTACGCGCATACCACGACCACCACCACCACCAGCAGCTTTGATGATTACTGGGTAGCCAATACGTTTGGCGATTTGCTTGTTGCGCTCACCGTCGTCTGTAAGTGGGCCATCAGAACCCGGTACACAAGGAACGCCCGCTTTACGCATTGCATCGATTGCAGAAACCTTGTCACCCATCATGCGAATAGTATCGCCTTTTGGACCAATGAAAATAAAACCACTTTGCTCAACTTGGTCTGCAAAATCAGCATTTTCAGAAAGGAAACCGTAACCTGGGTGAATAGCTACTGCATCAGTTACTTCTGCTGCAGCAATGATACGTGTAGTGTCTAAGTAGCTTTCAGATGCCGCAGGCTTACCAATACAAATGGTTTCGTCAGCAAGTAAAACGTGCTTTAAGTCTTTGTCTGCAGTAGAGTGAACTGCGACAGTTTTAATGCCGAGTTCTTTACATGCACGTAGCACACGCAGGGCGATTTCGCCTCGGTTTGCAATTACAACTTTATCTAACATAAGTGTTGCCTTCTGCGTGTATTATTCGATTACAAATAGTGGTTGGTCGAACTCAACAGCATCTTCGTTATCTACCAAGATTGCTTTAACAACACCAGCCTTATCCGCTTCGATTTGGTTCATCATTTTCATCGCTTCTACGATACATAGCGTGTCACCAACATTTACAGTGTCGCCAACTTCAACGTAAGAAGGTGCTTCTGGTGAAGAAGCGCGGTAGAAAGTACCCACCATTGGTGATTTTACTTGGTGGCCAGCTACAACTGCAGGTGCAGCTTCTTCAGAAGCTACTGGCGCAGCAGTTGGTGCAGCAACAGGTGCAGCCGCAATTGGCGCTGCAGCAGGAGCAGCCGCATAATGAACTGGAGCAGAACTGTGACGATTAATACGTACTGACTCTTCACCTTCTGTGATTTCTAACTCAGCAATACCTGATTCTTCAACAAGTTCAATAAGCTTTTTGATTTTGCGAATATCCATTCTAACGACCCGCCTTTTTAATAATTTATGTAAATGTGTGTTTAGCAATCGGCCAAGATAGCGTCTAATGCCATTTTGTAGCCGTTCGCACCAAATCCGCAGAGAACGCCTTTTGCAACATCACTAAAATAGGAGTGATGGCGAAATGCTTCCCTTTGATAAATATTTGAGAGATGAACCTCGATAAAAGGAATTGATACACTCAGCAGTGCATCGCGCAGTGCCAAACTGGTATGGGTAAATGCGGCAGGATTGATAATAATAAAGTCAACCTGTTCATAAGCTGAATGGATAGTTGTTATTAATTCAGCTTCGCTATTACTTTGGCAGTGCGTCAGTGTCACGTTGTGAGAATCTGCATATTGAGTTAAATCATTGATGATTTCAGCTAGCGTCTGCGCACCATATACTTCAGGCTCGCGTTTGCCCAACATATTTAAATTTGGGCCATTTAGTACTAAAACTCGTAAACGTGCAGTCATCTTTCGTGAACTTCCTATTAAGTCATTGAGGTTTGCTATTTTTTATAAAATCCACGTTTAACTTAAGGTTAGTTGTGGTAAATAGCAAGTTTTTCTCACGATGGCGTCTTATTATAGAGAGTTCGCAGAATATAGCAGCAAAATACTGGTCTAATCAGCAGGCGCTGATTAGACCAAGGTAGTTAGAATTTATTAGAAAGGTTTGTTAAGTGGGCTGAAAACTCATCAGCGCTCTGGAAGCCGGTTACGCGCTCATCCGGTAATTCCTTACCTTGGCGGTCAAAGAATAAGATGGTCGGCAGACCGAATACTTCAAAGCGTTCCATAAAGGCGATAGTGGTATCGTTTGACTCGGTTAAATCAGCTTGAATCAACACATAGTCTTTAAACGCTGTTTGCACATTTTCATCCGGAAAGGTGTATTTTTCAAACTCTTTACAAGCAACGCACCAATCAGCGTATAAATCAAACATGACTAACTTTCCTTGCTCACTGGCTTTGGCTACTTCAACTTCTAGTTCATCAACATTTGCGACATGAATAAATTGGCCATGCACATCCAAACTGGCAGTTGTGTTAGCTGTGCTGTTTGTTCTTGGCCAAATTTGGTTGCTAATTGATGTGAGTGCACTAAACACCATGATAAAAGAAACCAACCATAACGCTGTTTTACCTTTATTGTTGTTTGTTAGTGTATGCCAATAATAAAGATAAGCGCCTGTTACAAGTAATAGCACTGAACCAATCGCCACTATAATATGCCAAGGTACGATACGCTCTAGTAAAATTAGCGGTACCATTAACATAATAAAGCCGAATAAGGTTTTTACTTGCTCCATCCAAGCGCCTGCTTTTGGTAATAACTTACCACCCGAAGTGCCTAATAATAACAGTGGTAAACCCATACCTAGGCTCAATACATATAATGTAACTCCCCCAATAAAATAGTCGCCACTTTGTGCAACATATAATAATGCGGCAGATAATGGCGCTGTTGTGCATGGCGAGGCGATAAGCCCTGATAATACCCCCATCATAAATACACCAAAGTAGTTGCCTGATTTTTGGTTATTAGATAGTTGGGTTAAACGTGTCATCCAGCTTTCTGGTAGTTTAAATTCATACAGGCCAAACATAGAGAGGGCTAAAACAACAAATAAAATACTAAAACTGATAAGTACGGCAGGGTGTTGAATATAGCCTTGAACTTGTCCGCCGAGTGATGCGACAACCAAACCAAGTAACGCATAGGTGATTGCCATACCTTGGACATACACAAAAGATAAGGTAAACGCGCGTTTAGTTGATAACCCTTGTTGTCCTGCAATTAAACTTGAAAGAATAGGGAACATTGGGAATACACATGGTGTAAAGGCGAGTGTTAAACCCAGTACAAAAAAGATGGCTAAATTAGTAAGCAAGCTTTGCTGATTTAATTTGTCAGTAAGTGATAACTCATCGTCTGGCTCACTTGCAGTTGTCACAGCTTTTTCCGAAACGCTGTCGTCACTCGTTTTATTACTTGAATTACTTTGAAAAGCCGTTAACGGAATTTCTACGATGACAGGTTGGTAGCATAGCCCCGCTTCAGCACAGCCTTGGTAGCGCACTTTTACATAAGCGCCATCAACAACATTATCTAGCTTAGAAACGGTAGTAAGTTCATTAAAATATACTTGCGTTTTGCCAAAGTACTCATCTTCGTGATCTGTACCTCTTGGCAATTTAGGCAATGTTAAATCAGCGCCTTTGGCGACGAACTCCAGCTTTTCTTTATACAAATAATAGCCATCGGCAATATCCCAGCCAATAAACAAGGTTGACCCTTGTTGGTCAAAATCAATTTTAAATGCTTCATCGACCTTTAAAAACTGTGGTTCATTGGTTTTTATAAGATCGTTAAAGGTGGTATTGGCATTTGCTGGTTGGCCTAAAAAGGCAAAAAGAGTGTTGAGTAGCAACACACAGCCAAAAGTTATAAAGCGCATTACGCGAGTACCTCATCTATCCAACTAAAATATTCTTCATTGCCATCAGTGATGTTAATCACTTGAATTTCTGGCACATCATACGGGTGGATCTGTTTTAATGTGTCGATTAATACGTGGGTTTTAGCCGCTTGGGTTTTTATAAACAGTTTAATTTCCGTATCCCGTGCCATTTTACCTTGCCACATATAAAAAGATTCAATGTGCGGTAAGACATTTACACAGGCAGCAAGTTTCTTCTCTAATAGTGTTTTTGCAATGATATGTGCATCTTCTTTATGTGCACACGTTGTTAACACTAATTGATAATTTGCCATACTGAACCTTCAGAAAACATCTAAGTCTCACATTTTATACATGAATAATCATGAATGATCATTAAAACAGGGTGATTAGGCGATGGTACTAAAGGAGAAATTTTGTCCCACACCACGCCTAAGCTTGAATTAAGACCAGATAACCCCAATATAGATTTCATCTCTTTTTAAGGAAGCGCTATGTTTAAAGCCTTATTTTTTCTTTTTATTGTTATCCCGATTGTTGAAATAGCCCTACTTATTCAGGTAAGCGAAGTGATTGGAGGGTGGAGCACCATTGCTTTGGTTATTATCACCGCTTTTGTGGGTGCTAAGTTGGTTAAACAACAAGGCACTGATGCACTTAGAAATGTACAAGTACAAATGGCGCAAGGGCAAATGCCAGCAGAAGAACTCTTTGCCGGATTATGTGTGATTATTGCTGGTGTGCTGCTTTTAACCCCCGGAATTATGACCGACGTCATCGGCTTTTTGTTATTAACACCAGTTGTGCGCAAGCGCCTTGCGGCGAACTTAATGTCGCAAGCGAAAGTAAAAATGACCAATCCGCAGCAAGGGGGAGGTTTTTATTACTCATCATACACGCATACTCAAACACCTGAGCGCGACCAATTTAGCGAGACCCATATCCATTCAAATAAGCCATCTAATACATTAGAGGGTGAGTTTGAACGAAAAGACTAAAAAATTTGCAATCAACCCCTTGGGATCTATTTTTTAATCCCCATAAATTGCATAACTAACTTTTTTGGCCATTAGGCCTTATTTCTGAGATAGAAAATTAAATCAGGAGAAAAAACCATAATGAACATTCGTCCATTACATGATCGCGTTATCGTAAAGCGTCTTGAAGAAGAAACTAAATCAGCAGGCGGTATCGTACTTACAGGTTCGGCTGCCGAAAAATCTTCACGTGGTGAAGTTGTTGCAGCGGGCAATGGCCGCGTGTTAGAGAACGGCGAAGTGCGTGCACTAGAAGTTAAGGCTGGTGACACAGTTCTTTTCGGCTCTTACGTAGAAAAAACTGAAAAAATCGACGGTCAAGAATACTTGATCATGCGTGAAGACAATATCCTAGGTATTGTTGGTTAATTTTTCGTTTCTAAATTATCGGTTTTAACAGAATTTTAAGGAATTAAATCATGGCAGCAAAAGACGTACGTTTTGCAGGTGATGCTCGCGCTAAAATGCTTGCGGGTGTAAATGTATTAGCAGATGCAGTTAAAGTTACTTTAGGTCCAAAAGGCCGTAATGTTGTTTTAGACAAGTCATTCGGCTCTCCAGTAATCACTAAAGATGGTGTATCAGTTGCAAAAGAAATCGAACTTGAAGACAAGTTTGAAAACATGGGTGCACAAATGGTTAAAGAAGTTGCATCTAAAGCAAATGATGCAGCGGGTGACGGTACAACGACAGCAACAGTACTTGCACAATCAATCGTAAATGAAGGTCTTAAGTCAGTAGCTGCGGGTATGAACCCAATGGATCTTAAGCGCGGTATTGATAAAGCAGTTGCAGCAGCGGTAGAAGAGCTTAAAGCGCTATCTGTTCCGTGTGCAGATACTAAAGCAATCGCACAAGTAGGTACTATTTCAGCTAACTCAGACACTGAAATCGGCGACATCATTGCAAATGCAATGGAGCGCGTAGGTCGTGAATCGGGTGTTATCACTGTTGAAGACGGTCAAGCACTTGAAAACGAACTAGACGTTGTTGAAGGTATGCAGTTTGACCGTGGTTACCTATCACCATATTTCATCAACAACGCTGAGAAAGGTGTAGTTGAACTAGATAACCCATTTATCCTTCTTGTAGATAAAAAAGTATCTAATATTCGTGAGCTTCTACCAACGCTTGAAGGTGTAGCAAAAGCGAGCAAGCCGCTACTTATTATTGCTGAAGACCTTGAAGGTGAAGCACTAGCAACACTCGTTGTTAACAACATGCGTGGTATCGTGAAAGTTGCAGCGGTTAAAGCTCCAGGTTTTGGCGACCGTCGTAAAGCAATGTTACAAGACATCGCTATTCTAACAGGCGGTACAGTAATTTCTGAAGAAGTGGGTCTTGACCTAGAAAAAGCGCAGCTTGAAGATTTAGGCTCAGCGAAGCGCGTTGTTATCACTAAAGATGACACTACAATTATCGATGGTGTTGGTGAGCAAGGTGCAATCGACGCACGTGTTAATCAAATTAAAGCACAAATCGAAGAAGCAACGTCGGACTACGACAAAGAAAAGCTACAAGAGCGCCAAGCTAAACTAGCTGGTGGTGTTGCTGTTATCAAAGTAGGTGCTGCGACTGAAGTTGAAATGAAAGAGAAGAAAGACCGCGTAGAAGATGCATTACATGCAACTCGCGCTGCGGTTGAAGAAGGCGTTGTACCTGGTGGTGGTGTTGCACTAGTACGTGTTGCTAGCAAAATCGAAAGCCTAACAGGTGACAACGAAGACCAAAACCACGGTATTAAAGTTGCTCTACGTGCAATGGAAGCACCACTTCGTCAAATCGTTTCTAACGCAGGTGATGAAGCATCAGTAGTTGTAAATGCGGTTAAAGCAGGTGAAGGTAACTACGGTTATAACGCTGCAACTGGCGAATACAGCGATATGCTAGAAATGGGTATTCTTGACCCAACAAAAGTAACGCGTTCAGCATTACAATTCGCAGCATCAATTGCTGGTCTTATGATCACTACAGAAGCTATGGTTGCTGAAATCCCTCAAGATACACCTGCTGCACCAGATATGGGTGGTATGGGTGGCATGGGTGGCATGGGCGGCATGATGTAATCTGCCCATTACCATTTCATTCGGTATCAAAAAAGCCCGTAGAGCACTGTTCTACGGGCTTTTTGTTTGAGTTTTTATTTCGCTGTATTTTTTTTTGAACAAAGGAAATCTATTACCACTGCATTTCAAAGCTATCAATACAGTGGTTTCGGCCCTCTTTTGGCGATGAATGTGATTAACGCTGTGGTACCTGGGTCCAAGTAAGAGTTTATAAAAAATGAATTTTTCGTAAAATTAGCGATCACTAATGGTAGGTGGAAAGATGATAAAAGAGGCCTTCCGTTAGGAAATGGAGGTTCAGTGGGGACGTATCGCGATATGTTAAATTAAGCTTGTTAATGTAAATGGCATGGCGAACAGATCCTTTCTTCAGATTATATAGCTAAAGCCATCAGTGCAATTACTCCTGCGAATGAAGATTTGCAAGGACCAGAAAACTATTTCTATGGCTATTTATGGTATACAACTAACCTAACTTCGGCTGATAAAGTTACAACGTTAAAGCCGCCTGAGGAGGAGGTGAAAATAGTATTTCGTGATTGATGAGCTTAATGTGGCGATGGCAGTTACGAGTTATAATTTAGTAGATGAAACAATGCTGACGCTAATTTTAAAAGTCATCTTGCCAGCCTCTCTAAGTAACTAAAAAATTTTGTCTGTTTACCCTAATTCTGTAAACGGCCGCTTTCAGATAAGTTTCAACTGGCTCCCTCTTAATTTAAGTTAACCTTTTAGGCTCAAATTAGTATTTACTAAATGGTACTCTTTCAGAATATGAATACGGGTGTTTAGAGTTAACAGTATCGGTACTTTTTCTGAGTGTGGAAAGTCATTCATTAAGCTTAAAACTGCATTTGCTTCTTCGTTAAAGCCGAGATCCGTTGCCAAATTAGCCCAGCTTCTAATTTGCTCTACGGTGTCATCTGAAATTGAACTGATCCCCGACTCGAATAAAGCAGAGATTATTTCGTTTGCGGTTTCGAAAAACAGGTTTAAATTATTGTTCATGCGTAACCCTTCGCAATCGGTTTTAATGAATTGAGTTCCCATGCGAGTAAGGGCGATAAGGTGAGTTGTTGCTCGCTATTAAAAAACCAATAGCCATAGACTAAGCGAATCATGTTTGTACTATTTATATGTCTTACAAATTGATCCGCTTGTGATGTGGTCACTATTTCAATGTTTATTTTATTGTCATCAACGTCGTAACAGATGCCTTGCCAGGTCTGCTTAAAACGATTAAAAATGAGCGGTTCTATAGTGCGAATTGCGATTAATTGTTGTGTTTTCTGTGCAAACGGATTTTGTTTAAGTTGTTCTGCGTACCCCGACAGTATTTGCTGTTTGGTTTTAGCAAGTGTGTAAAAGTCAGCCCAATATTGCGATGATGGTGTTAATACTGTGGTCCCAGTTTGACTTGAAACACGACCATCTGGGCTTACCCAGCCTTTACTGATACGAAACTTTGTCGCAACCAAAGAAGGTAAATCGTAGTCGCCTAATTTAGCTTGCTTAAGTGCTTCTATCGTGTCCCAATTTGGGTCGGTTGAACGACTGCGGCTTTGTGAAAAGCTTAAAAAACGACCTAGGGTTGGGCAATACATATGTAAGGTAAATCCTCGGTGTCCAGTAAGTGAGCGCCAACATTCAATGCCGAAAGAAAACACATCAATATCTTGAACAATGGCGTAGCGCTTGCGATGCTCACCAGTTAATAATGGCAGAGGCAAATCAACAGAAGGTGGCGATAATGCCGAAATAATCGCCCATATCTCGGCAAGTTTATCACTAAACAAAGAGGGGGAGCTTTGTGACATACGCTCAACGTCTTGCTTAAGGTTAACGCAGAGTATGCTGAGTAGCTTAGCAAGTCGAGGTAAATCAGCTTGCGTTAGCTCTGTCACGAGTGCTTGGCCTTGTTCCAATGAGAATTGCGTGGTGCCAACGCGACCATGTAGCAGTAATGATTGTAGCCATTGAGACAGGGCGTTAATGCATTGTGTCGCATAGTCTGATAATGCTAAGGATTGACTGAATACGCTCTGTTTACTGGACTCAGGTAAGGCGTGTAGTACGGCAACAGCGCGGTGCGCGCAGCGCTCTTTTTTACAGGAACAGCTTGAAATTGCGACGCCGCCAGTTTTCGGAATAAAAACTGTAATTACCTGTTCCAAATATATCTCGGTGAGTAAACCGTTTGACTTCACATGTTGGTAAACGGTTACACCTTGCTGTAACCATAATGCTGCTTTTTTGATATTGGTTTGCCCGAGTAGCTTGGCTCTTTGCTTGGCACAGGAAATTTGCCAACTAGGTGATGGGGCAACTGTCCTCATTGCTTTGTCACTAATTTCGGTTTTTGGTTCGGTTGTTGGTTCCGTTATTTGCGATTCAACAGATGCTCGATTAGCAACTTTTTTTTGCAAACCAAGTAGAAAGCAAGTTAAGTGAAAGCAGGGGCCTGCCGCCGCGCAGTTGCACTTAGCAAACTCAAAGCCAATGCCATCTATGGTCTGTTGATAATTATTAATATTGGCACTTGCGGCATGTATGGTGAGTTGCCAATCACTGATTGACTCTTTTTCGAGTTGCTTTTTACCGCGTCTCACTAGACCTTTATTGGCCCAGCCTGTCAGGTATTGTTCATTAATATCAGCCAACCAAGAGATTAATTCCACTAAATATTCTCCGCAAGCCAACCAGCAAGTTGATCAGGTGTCATTGCGCCGATCGGCATGCCTGAGCTCGTCAGCATGTCGACAATATTTTCGTCAAAGTAGGGAATGCATTCGTTATCGAGCGCTGTAATCCCGATGAGGGTCACTTGTTCTTCAATCAACTTGCTTATTTGGTATTTTAAATTAGCTATCGAGCCATATTCTTCAAAGTCACTGACGATGATCACGCTACTGCGCTGTGGCTGCATGATACGAGCCGCTGTAAATTCAACGGCATTGGCAATATCGGTGCCACCACCGAGTTGGCAGGACAAAAGCGTATCGACTGGATTACTTGCAACCTCACTCATATCTACCACTTCTGTATCAAAAAAATACAATTGAGTGCGTAAACTTGGCACTTGGCAAAAAATAGACGCCATAACTGCGGATTGAATAATTGAACGCGCCATCGAGCCACTTTGATCGACCAGAATATAGAGATACCAAGGTAACTGTTGTTCACTGCGTTTATAAAAGGCAAGTTGTTGCAGGATTAAGCTGTCATACTCTGGTTGATAATTCTTTAAATTGCGGCGAATACTCGTTGCCCAATCGAGATTATTAAGTTGAGCGCGCCCACCGTGTTGTGAGCGAAGGCGTTTCGGCGCAAAGTGAGATTGGATTTCTTGTGAAAACCGCTCGGCAATTTGATTGGCAACGTGATTTATAATCTGTTTAACCTGTGCTGTTAATTCTGGTGATAAATGGTTTTTAAATGTGAGTAGCGTTTCAACCAAGTCAATATTAGGTGTCGCTTTTGATAGTACCTCAGGGTCGTTAATCAACTGAGTAAGTTGGTAACGATCAATGGCTTGTTTTTGTAGCTCATTGACCACAGTTTTGGGGAATATCCGTCTAACTTGTTTTAACCAACTCGCTGCGGTGAGTGATTCTCGCTGAGTATTTGCTTGTCGCTCAATATTATCTTGTGCAGTGGCACGTTGGCGTGTTTCATATTCTCTGCGATAAAGAAAATCAAGCGCTTCGTCGCGCGCCATATCCGGGTCGGATAAATCGCTTTTGGACAAAGGGTTACCTTGTTGGCCCGAGCTTAGGTTGTTGGCATCTGGGCCGAGTATTAATCGCCATCGGCGCGCAGCTTCATTCATTGTTGTTAAATCCTAGTTGCCATGCATCAAAAGCAATAGACACGTCTTGTTTTAATTGCCGGGCATAAGTTAACTCTGTTGTACTAACGCTATTGCTTGGGCTTTCAATAATAGGTGCGTGCTTATTGTTAACGGTGTTTGCCAGTTGCTTTATTTCTCTTGGTGTCAATTCACAAAATGCATGTCGTAAATAAGGTAATCCGACAATAAATTCATCTTCGCTCCACGACATAAACAGTTTCTCTAATAAAGAAATGAGTTGCGATGATTGTATTAATTGCGCGCGTGCGATTGATAAAAAGCCTGCAACAAATAACCCTGGTTGTGCTAATTCAAGATTGATATTGGCAAAGCACGCGCTAAATTTTGCACTCGTGGTGTTCGTATCATAGGTTTTATTAAGGGTTAAAATGCCGGTGGCTAGTCCTGCTATTTTGCTTATATGTAATTGCTCGGATAGGCTATCGAGTGTATCGCAAAATAATTTTTCTTGTTCTGTATTCAATGTATTTTGCTGTGACAAGCTATTGATGGTTTTTAGTGCCTCCATTAAGCTATCGATAAGCTCCTCTGGTAACATAAATGACCATGAAAGTTTGTTTAATAGGCGTTCGATATTGACATATAACAGGTTTTTTATCGAATTTTCGTGATTCGGAGATAGCAAGCGATAGCAGCGATAGGCACGATTGAGGAACCGTAAACTAGTGCATAGTTCAGCGATATTATGAGTGTTGTTGAGCCAGCTTTCCACTCGTTCAATAATTGGCGTTATCGTTTGGTGTAGGCCCATACATAGCGCGCTTATCAGTAAGTTCACATGGCCGTCGCGATTAAGACCGTGTAACTGATGCTGTACCGCACTGAACGCAGCATCATGTAAGCTATCGCCGTAATGGCAACATTCAATCAAATTTGCGTGGGTATCAGGTGACCACTTGATATGCCATATTTCTCGCACGCGATATAAATCGTGGCCGCTGACAAATTGAGGGCCTGCAATAAATTGACCATAAGGAATGTTTAAAAAGCGCAGCTTGTGTAGCAATTGCGAAATTTCTCTATGGCGCTCGCTTTTATAAATATCCAGCGTTTTTTCAATTTGCGCGCCAGTTATGGGAAGTTTGTAGTGTTGACACTGTGCTTTAAAATCCGACACCAGTGGCGCAATCGGTAAATTACTGGGGATTGACCCCTTCTTATTACCCGAAAACAATTCGACGAGTTGCTGCTCAAATACGCTTTCAGGGTTTTCCTTAGGTTCTTTAATTAAGCAAGAAACGATGGCATCTTTTACTTCAACTCTACCAACGTGTTGACCACGTAGTGCTGCAAGGCGATTTGCCATCGCAACAGCCTCAATTGCGTCGGCGGTACTGACCGTCGAACGCTTTTGAAATTGATTCACAGCTTGTGCCATCATCTGCGTTAACGTTGCTTGCTGAGCTGATTGAGCGTGACTTTTTTGGCTCGCAATTTGCCAAAACTTTTGATAATAACCGACGTTCGGCATGCCAGCTTGATATAAGTTAAGTTGGTCAAGACGATTAAGCGAATAGGAGATAAGGTGTGCGTGAGAGTTGTTATTTACAGAGTTCGTTTCGCTTATAATGTCTTCTGGGTTTAATAGTAACTGGTTTATGCCACTGCAATGAAAGCCGCCACACACCACTAAGCAGCGTTTACCTTGTTCGAGATAAGAGTTGATCTTCGCCGCCATAAACTGTTCACGCGCAATGCATTGACTCGTCACTGTCGCGCTATTGCGAACTAATATACACAGCATATGGAGCTGCATAAAATAGCTTTGCCAATTTGGCTCTATATAAGCGCTTTCAAAGTAACGGTCCCACCACTGGTTAAAGTCACGGCACTCACTTTGTTGTACTAGGCGTTCCATTGCGTCTGCGGTTGCAAGCGATGCGTCGTGTTGCATGCTTGTTTCTTTATCCAGTTGATTTTGTCTATCGCAGAAATGCAGTTGTTGTGCATAGGGTAAATCAATAAACTGAGCTGCAATACCGAGTTGTCGTGCCATTTTTAGTGCTTGCCACTCCGGCGAAAAATCGACGAAGGGGGCGTAGCAGCGATGGCGTAAGCTAGGTTGTTCAAGTCTTTGCGAAGCGCTATGTTCACTATAAATGTACAATGCTATTGGTGGTTTTGTCTGTTCATCAACTAAGGCATTTATTAAATGATTCGCTTCCGAAGGGCCTTCTATGAGCAGTACATCGGGGCGAAAGTCGGCAATCGCGTGTTTGAGCTGCATCGCACACTGTGGGCTATGGTGACGGATCGGCACAAAGAGCAAGTTTTCGTTTCGATATAGATTTTCTAATATCGCTTTTTGCTCTTTGGGTAGCGGCGGTAACTCCATAGTTTAGCCGATAAAATCTTGCCATAAAGGTAGGTCATTACGTTTTCGCTTTATGGCATTTTTATAATCGTCAAACCGTTTGATATCGTCATTGTTGTCTTTGCAGACAGCGCCAATTAAATAATTGGCTATGTATTTAGGGCGGATTGTTTGTTCGCCAAAGTAATGGCTCTCAAGTGCTGCACTATAAAGTACACTAATCGCTTCAGCAGTTGATAATACATTTGTCAGCGGCGAAATTGACAAGCCTTCAACATGACCCGTTCGCATATCTGTTATCGCAGTCGCAAGCAATTGGCAAATATCATCGCTGGCGCTAATTTCAATTTCAGCCGATGCCAGTTGCTGGTTGGCCTGAGTTGCGATTAGCTTCGCTTGTTGTTGAATATTTTTAAGCGGTTGCATGGTTTCAAAATTGAAGCGACGCTTTAAAGCCGAAGACATTTCATTAATACCACGGTCATTTAAGTTGGCTGTCGCGATTAAATTAAAGCCTTTTTGTGATAATAAAAACTTGTCTTCATCTTGTTTTAATTCGGGAATTTGTAAAATGCGGTCAGATAAAATAGGGATCAAGTTATCTTGAATCTCGGTAGGGCACCGGGTTATTTCTTCAAATCGCATTATGCGACCATGTTTCATCGCGCGATATAAAGGCCCTGGGACCAATGAATCTAAAACGGGGCCTTCTTTTAACAGTAATGCATAGTTCCAGCTATAACGAATATTCTCTTCAACTATGCCAGCACTGCCTTGAATCGTATCAGTACTATTGCCACTAATTGCCGCAGCAAGAAGTTCCGACAGCAGTGATTTAGCAGTACCTGGTTCGCCAACGAGCAACAATCCGCGTTGGCCTGCTAAGGTAACAATGGCCCGCTCAACTAGGGCGTCATTACCATGAATTTTTTTAGCGATAGATCGATTACCAATTGCTTTATTTGAACCCAAAATAAAGGTTTTGACCGCTTGTGGGCTGAGTTTCCAACCTTGAGGTTTTTTATAGGTGTCATTTTCTGCGAGGTGGTTAAGTTCATCTGCATATTGAACTTCGGCGGGCAGCCGCTGTGCACTGTGCATACAATCCTTTGGCTAACTAACAGTAATATAAAGAATTATGCGCATAATTAATTTGTAGACACAAGTTTAATTTTTAACTTTTTGGCTTGTAATAGGGAACAAATGCGAGGTAATGTTGAGGCTCAATTCTAAGTGATTATAAAAATAAGGATATTTTGTGGATCATCAACAAAATTTAAGTGCCATTTCCGAATTGTATCAACACGTAGGCATTTCATTTACTGAAGACGAAACCATCGCTCTTGAAAAGCATCTAGCAAACGGTGGCGGCAGCTATTTAGTGAATGAAAAAGGCTCTGAGCTTGCTTCTATAGCGCATGATATAAAGAGTACATTACAACAAAAAGTGCGGGATTTAATAAGTCAAATTGACCACCTAAATAGCTCTTATGTATTGCTACTTTCAGGCTTTTTTGAGCATATTGATTGGTATCAATTAGAGGCCCCGACTAGTGCTAAGTTACATGATGTAAAATGCTATTACCGAGATGATATTGATATCGTAAAAATTGAATCTTACTTACTGTCATTGACAGATCGTGACGAATTCTTACAAAAGCTGTATTACATAACGATTGGCTATTCACATTCAAGGTGGATTAATCGAAAGTCTATTCCGCCAAAACAATCAAATATAGAGAAAGTAGATTTATTGCATTTAAACCTAATTGAGAAACGACGTGATTTTTACTTCGTTGGAGAAAGGGATGTCGCTCGTGTTAGTTGGAGCAAATTGACTGATGTTGTGAAGGAGATACATTCTGTTCCTTTACTGTCTAAATTGTTATCTGCCCCTTCGTTTAGTCTTGCTATACATGTACTAGAACGTTTAGAAAGGGTTATGAGAGATACGCACTATCATGATTATGAAATTGCAAAACCTGCGATTCATAATGTTGCGGACGAGAATATGGCACGTTTTGTTAAGATGCGTTTCAAATTTAATGATGTTGAACTCACCCAAAAGATGGTTGATTACGGTTCAGATAAAAGTATTGAAATTGCACTTAATAATTGTGAGCGCTGGCCTGAAGATGAGTATAAACAAATAATTAAAGCGTGTTTAACGGCTAACCCATCCCAAGTAGTTAAAATCTGTAAAGAAGAAGGCTTATTCGCCTGTTTAGGTAAGTCGTATATTGATTTTTTATGGCAAGATAAAAGTTTGCATGAACCCTTGATGGAATGTGCACTTTACCTTGAAACTGAGAGTGAACATTACCGATATTATGACGACGATGAAGAGGGTAAGTTTGGGGAAGAAGACGCCAGTGGTCTCGGGCGCGTTATTTTGAAAATGATAACTGAATACCCTGAAAAGCTCGCTCAAGTGAAACCGGGAGGGCTGGTTTATATCATCGTTAAGCTTGCTAATTTAAGCCAATTTAAGGCGATCCTTCCTTATATATTACCAGCTATAAATAAATCTACGCGGGCGCAAAAAAGTATTGCGAAACGCTTGGCACGTGAAGATATTAGCGAGCTAGTGGCGCTTGGTTGGATCGATGCCAAGTTAAAAGGACACCGACAAGCTGCGTTTTATACACTTAAATATATGGCAACTCCAGATACAGTTCCTTATTTGAAGTTGTTACTTCAGAATAAAAAAATTAGTCAAACCGAAGTTGCTGCGGTTAAAGCGTTACTTGGTGAGCTTGGTGAAATCGACGAAGATACACAAGTCGAACTAGCAGATACAAGTAAATATAAAGTGAAAAAGCCTGAACTGATTGCTGAACTTGTTACTGACGAGTTTCAGTTGCTGTTTGGTGAAGGCAGGGAAAGTGATTTAGCGTGGTTAATTGATAAATCGTCAAGCTTTAAAAAACCACCACTTGCCCAATATTTGATTGATATGGTGCACAGTGTAACACCGGTAAATCGTGCGAAAATTGCACATTATTTAATAAATACTTGGGATTGTCGTCAGGAATATGATGATGAGTTACTTAGCGCAAAAAGAAAAAACTACGACTTTATAACTGTGCTTGTTGGTTATTTTGCCGATGATTCACTCGTACCAGAATTTGAGAAGCAAATTAATAAATGGAAAAAGATTAATTATCATAGTTCGATTCGTATAATCCGTGCACTTGGTACGATTAATACCACTTATTCGCTTGCGGCACTTCATGAGATAAGTACCAAGTCAAGCTATAGCGATGCACTAGCAAATGCCGCAATTGATATTCTGGCTGAAACAGCCAAGCTGCGTGGTATTGGTTATCGAGATTTAACGGATCTTTTGGTGCCCGACTTTGGCTTAACAAAGCAGGGGATCACGTTACCCGTTGGTGATAAAGACTATGTTGTTACACTCAACGGTGATTTTACGTTACGCGTAACTAATTCGCTCACCAATAGGGTAACAAAAAGCTTACCAAAAGCAGGTAGCAATGAAGACCCTGAACTGCGCGCCAGTGCTGAGCAAACATTTAAAACGCTGCGCACAAATATAAAGAAAGTTGCTAAAAAACAGGCGCCGCGTATGGTAAGTGCCTTTTATGCTGCACGTTGCTGGACGAAAGATTATTGGCAGCAGCTTTTTATTGACCATTCGTTAATGAATATTCTTGCACAGGCATTTGTATGGCAAGATGCTGACAGCTTAAAAAGTTTTAGAATAAGTGAAGATGGCTCGTTAATTGACTATGAGGATGAGGTTGTCGTTTTAGCTGATGAGTCTCAGATCCGCCTATTCCATCCAGTATTTGCAGATACAACTGAAATAGAGCAATGGCAAGCGCATCTCGATGATTATGAATTGTCGCCGTTGATTGAACAGTTTGATCGCGTAAATAGCTTGCCTGAACTTGCTGAAATTGAAAGTGATTTTGCACACAACAGTATTGATGTTTCAGTGGGTGATGTGAATTCAATTGCTAAAAAATGGAATATGCCAATCAACCAAGAGGGCAGCTATTACTCTGATTTTTCGTATACATCGGCACTTTTAAACCACGTATTAGAGTTCGGCTTCGACAGTTATCGACCAGGGGATTACTTTGATGACATCATTACAGTGACCGAAATTCGAATTTGGAATCGTGAAACATACAAAAACGATATTGCCAATGCGCCTAAACCGCTAATTGCTATGGCGTATGAGATTAAAAAAGCGTTGCAAGAAAAGTCGAAAGTGAGTGAAGAAGTAACAGCTTAGTAAAGTAACGAATAACAAAATTGATATATTGGCAGCTTGTGAATAATTGTTTGGTAAATAAATGAGCTGCTTTTTTGTATTTCTTTCTTTTTTGTTAAGCGTATATTAAGAGACTAGGACACATAATAATTACAAACATATATAGCGAGTAACAACTTTGATGCTTGCTTGGTTAGCTAGGAGAACAGCCATGAAATTTACAAAAGTAGTATTAATCGGCGCCATAATGATTTCACCTATTTCAGCTTTTGCAGGTGAAGCAAATGTCACTTATGGTAAGTTTAACGACTTTACTGATGTAAGGCCTTCAAATGAAGCGCGTGGAGGTTATCATAAGCGAGTTGAAAAGCAATTCACTAAGCACTTTCAAAAACTAGCAGAACAGTTACCTGAAGGGTACAAGCTAGGCATTAAAGTAAATGATATCGATTTAGCTGGTGATGTGCGTTTTGGTGGTGCTAATGAACTGCGTATCGTAAAACCGATTTATTTCCCAAAAATTAAGTTTAGCTATGCATTAACGGATGCTAACGGCAAAATTGTAGATAAAGGCGATGCGGATTTAAAAGATATGAGCTTTATGGATAAAATCCGTCGCGGTCGAGAAGAAGAGTTTATGCATGATAAGCGTATTATCACTGACTGGTTTGAAAACGAGTTACTACCAAAAGTAAATAATTACTAAGTAAATAGCAGCGCTACAATAGCGCTGCTATTTCTTTATACAGCTTATCGGCTTGCGATTCACTTAAATTACCAGCCGCTTTTGATTGGCCAATGGTACTGGTGACACGAATAACATCAGTTTGAATTTGTTTGATCTCTTGCTCTGTTGAGAGCTGAGATTGCAGTTGTTTCTCTCTTGCTAGTTTTGAAATATTAACCACATCTTGACTAAACCCTGTTAGTCCAATGTCAGGGTCGGCATTGTTACTATTTGGGTTTAAATTTGATGTTGTCGAAACGGCAATTTCACTTCCTGCTGTAACAGGTGATACGGCAGACATAACAACCTCAAGAAAAACATTACTGCTTAAATTATAGGCTAGTTACTTAAAGCTGGCTAATAACTGATGTAAGTGTTGCATTTTTACTACCACACTTTTTAGTAAAGTCTGATCGACGCTTTCTTGATTAGAGAGGGCCTCTACTTCACTTGCAACTTCAAGCACGTAAGGTTTAAAGCGCTTAGCTTCAATAGCAAAACCACTTTCCTTATTAAATAGAGTAGAAAACTTACCCTTTCCTTGTTGTTGAAGAGCATCTAATTTGCCATCCGCATCAATAGCTTGGCGATATAATACTTTTAGATTGTTGTTAAGTTCAGAAATAACCGAATTCATGATAAAAAATTACTAAAGTCTAACTATACTTGGCCGATATAGTAGCACAGTTTAATTTACAGGTGAGGTCATGATGAATATATCAGGTGCGAGTTTGCCGACGATGAATAGCAGTGAGAGTGCTGAAGTACTTAGCGCATCACTTGCAAAGCGTCAGCAACAGGCAGACGGTAAAGCTGCAATTGCATTAATCGAAGCTGCTACACAAACTATGCAGTCGCTGCCAAGCCCAAGTAAGCCAACTGCAAGCTTAGGTAATAATATTGATGTGTATGTGTAGTAATTAACACATATTTGGCGTTTATTATTAAACTAAGATTTATTTTCTAAGCTCCCGAAGTAAAGCCCCAGTGTTCTATGGGGGTTTACTTTTTTCCAACCGAATGAACCGTTATAAGCAGCCCCTAAGATTGAAGATACATACCTAAATCAATCGGTGTTTTACTCTTTTCCCCCCCAATTTCACGAACCAGCTTTGGTACCAAAAAACCAGGCAGCTCAGCTAATAACTGCTGGTGAAGGCTAACGGCTTCATCGTCTGATACTGCGAAGTGGTGGGCGCCCTGCACTTTATCGAGTAAATGTAGGTAATAAGGCAACACATCAGACTCAAATAATTTTTCGGATAATGCTACTTGCGCAGACATTGAGTCGTTAATTCCTTTCAATAAAACAGCTTGATTAAGTAATGTGTACCCTGCATGTTTTACTGCTTTTAGTTTGGCCTTTAACTCTTGGTCAATCTCATTGCCATGGTTGATATGGGTAACCAAAATAAGTTTTAACCGAGTCAGCTTAGGTAATGCCAAAAAAGCTTCGGTGATCCGTGTAGGGATTACCACAGGTAGTCTTGAGTGAATACGCAAACGTGTCACATGATTAATTGCTTCAAGCTTTTCAATAAACCACAAAAGCGCCTCATCGTTGGCCATTAAAGGATCACCACCACTTAGAATTACCTCATTAATTTCAGAGTGTTTGGCAATGTATTCAAGTGCTGTTAGCAGGCCTTGCTTATTTTGGTGATTATCTTGGTATGGGAAGTGTCGGCGGAAACAGTAGCGGCAATTGATGGCGCAGCCACCCCTAAAAATAAGTAGTACACGTGATTTATATTTGTGCAATAACCCTGGAGTGCTATTATTCTGCTCTTCAAGTGGGTCATTGGTATACCCAGGGTGAGTTTCAAACTCTTGGGCTAATGGTAAAACTTGACGAAGTAGTGGATCGCTTAGGTTTCCTATTTCCATACGAGAAATAAAAGGAAGCGGAACGCGCATCGCAAATAGTTTACGTGCGGCAATATCTTCACTGAGATTTTTTGAGTCAATTTCCAGTAACTTAAGCAAAGTTTTTGGATCAGAAACGGCATTTGCTAATTCTTTTTGCCAGTTAGTCTGCAAATTTGCTTCAATTCTTTGTATCATTAGCCGATCAGTTATGTAAAAAATTATTCGATAGAGGAAACGATGGCGAATTATAGCACCAATGAGTTCAAGGGCGGTCTAAAATTTATGTTAGATGGCGAACCTTGTTCAATTCTTGAAAATGAAGTTGTAAAACCAGGTAAAGGCCAAGCATTTAACCGTGTTAAAGTGCGTAAATTAATCTCTGGCAAAGTATTAGAAAAAACCTTTAAATCAGGCGAAAGTGTAGAAGCGGCTGACGTAATGGATATCGAATTAGATTACCTTTACGCAGATGGTGAGTTCTGGCACTTTATGAACAACGAAACGTTTGAGCAAGTTGCAGCTGACGAAAAAGCGGTAGGTGAAAGCGTTAAGTGGTTGGTAGAAAACAACACATGTACCATTACACTGTGGAACGGTAACCCAATTTCTGTAACACCACCAAACTTTGTAGAACTTGAGATCACAGACACAGATCCTGGTCTTAAAGGTGATACTGCAGGTACGGGTGGTAAACCTGCTACATTAACAACAGGTGCAGTTGTGCGTGTTCCTTTATTCGTTCAAATTGGTGAAGTAGTAAAAGTAGATACACGTTCAGGCGAATACGTTGGTCGTGCACAAAAATAATTTTGATTAAGTGTTTAATCAGAAAAATCCCGGCAAACGCTGGGATTTTTTATTTGAGTTAGATTTTAGAGTGGAATAGCGAGATGAGTATTAACTGGCAGCCGAGTGCATCGATTGAAAACTTGAAAGCACGCGCAACTGTGCTTAAAACCATTCGGGACTTTTTTTATGCCCGCGATGTGATGGAGGTTGAAACCCCCAGTCTTTCACAAGCAAGTGTAACCGATATTCATTTAGCAAGTTTTAGTACCCAGTTTGTGGGGCCAGGTTTTGCGAAGGGATTACCACTTTATTTACAAACATCACCTGAATTCGCGATGAAGCGTCTTCTCGCTGCAGGCTCTGGTGCAATTTTCCAGCTTGCTAAGGCATTTCGAAATGAAGAGGCTGGTCGTCATCACAACCCTGAATTTACTATGTTGGAATGGTATCGCCCGGGATTTAATGCTGCGCAATTAATGGATGAAATTGATGCGTTAATGATTGAAGTCGTGGGTTCTGAAAAAGCCGAACGTATTTCCTATCAGCAAGCATTTATAACGCATTTACAGTGTGACCCTTTAACAGCATCTATCGAAGATTTAACGCAACTTGCCAAGCAGCAGGGTTTTGACCATATTGCTGATCAAGAAAACGATAAAGACACTTTGTTACAGCTGCTATTTTGCATGTGTATTGAACCCCAAATTGGTCAACAAAAGCCTTGTTTTGTTTACCACTTTCCAGCCTCTCAAGCAGCACTTGCGAAACTAAACGATGATGATAACCGTGTGGCGGAACGCTTTGAGTTGTACTTTAAGGGAATGGAGCTAGCAAATGGGTTTGATGAACTTACCGAGGTGGGTGAGCAGCGTCAACGCTTTGTTGATGACAATAAAAAACGCAAAGCGCTAGGTATCGAGGAAGTGAATGTTGATGAGCGTTTTCTCGCGGCCCTTGCGCATGGTTTACCACAATGCTCTGGCGTGGCTTTAGGCGTCGATAGATTACTGATGTTAGCGCTTAATGCGAAGCGCATTGCCGATGTTATTGCATTTGATGTAGAGAGGGCTTAACCCTCTCTTTGTTAACAGCCTATCAAGCAGAATTTACCTAAACCGCTTAAGTATTTGGTATCGTGAAACACCTGTTTAAATAAATTGCTCAAGATCTTTTTTGGTATCTGATGTTTGGCACTGTAATTCACGGCTATTTTCATTGGCATTGGCAATGTTATCTTTTGCTAAATGGCCTAACTCAACAATTTTTTGTACCGATGAATGGGTTTGCTGCTGTGTATGCTCTAATTGGTGCACCGCTGCAACAATCTCTTGAAGTTGTGTTTGATTGCTTTCCAACTCTTTAGTCATTTCATTAAACACATCGCTGGTAGTTGCAATGGAGCTTTCTGCATTACTCGATTGCTCAATTAGTTGCTCTGTTTCTTTGTTTGTTTCACCAACCAACGTATTCATTTGATTAATAAAATCATTAATCTGACGGGTCGCATCATTTACTTTTACTGAGAGTGAACGTACTTCGTCGGCAACAACAGCAAAGCCTCGTCCTGCTTCTCCCGCACGTGCAGCTTCAATCGCAGCATTTAGCGCCAATAAGTTAGTTTGATCGGAAAACTCTTCAACCATAGAAAGGATTTTGCGAATGTTATCAGAGTTTTCTTTTAAGCCGCCAACAGTCTCTGCAAAACTGCTTAGTAGCTCTGTCATACGCTTAATTTTAGAGACTAAATTACCGATTTCATTTGCTGAAGTGTGCACTTTACTGAGGTTTTCAACATTTGCATCGAAGGTCATTTGAGTATTTTGCGAAATTTGATTGAGGCTTTGGCTGACCTCTTCACTGGCAGTAAAAATTGTATTACTGAGTGCTAACTGCTCTTCACCAATACTGTTGGTTTCACTCATCGACTTAGTCACATTTTGATTGGTCATTTCAGCAAGTTCAGCTTTCTCATATACTTGCTTTAACAGTGCTTCTAAACGCGATACAAAGGTGTTGTATTGCTCGCTCAGTTCTCTAAATTCATCAAAAGTAAACTGTGGTAAATGAGTGGCCAAATCGGCATCTTTCTCATTTATATTGGTAAGGGTTTGTTTTAAGGCGTTGACGGGGCGCACAATTAAAAAGTGCATATAGAAACATGTGAATAAGAAACTGCCAAAACTGATTAACGCAATCAACCAATAACTCATACCGGCTTGACCGTCAGCAGCGAGTTCTTGGTGTAACCAAATTAACGTAATAATTTGAAAGGCAAATAAAAAGCTTAAATTGCCAAAAATTTTACGGGTTAATGTAAAGAAGAGGTTTTTTTCAATTGTTTCGTATAATTGCATATATAAAGAACTCATTTTGCATGCCTTAAATGACCTTTACCCTTTAAAAAAGCTCAATATCATCATCGTCTTGTTGTTTTTCTAGCTGTTGATACATTTCAAGAGCTTGTTGCTTTGTTTTTCCTTCCATAATCGCATCATAAATTTGATGTTCTGAAGCCATGGAATAACTATTTTTTAAATGGGTGCGTAGCGAGAGCCACCTATCTTCATCGGCTAAGTTATCACTATCTTGAATTAATAAGCTCAGTTGATCCATTGTTTGTTGAATATGAGATAACTGCTGGGTGAGTCGATCATAAAACTGAAAAGCCATCACGCCGTTGTTTACACTGTGTTGGATCTGTTGATGTAATTCATCTAATTTCGAAGAGGTGTTCTGCTCGCCTTCTAATTGACTACAAATAGCAGCGAGATCTTGAAAAACAGAACTGAGCGATAAAATATCGTTATCGCTTTGAGTAACGCTGAGCGCTAACTGAGTGTTACATAATAGTAAGAGGCGGGCTGCTTCTTCGCGAAAACAAAACAAATTTTGCAGTTCTTTTTGGTCCATTAAATGCCCCTAAATTAACCCAGTAAATACAGCTGCAGGGTTAAGTTGATTTTTGTAAGAGGAGAGTCTGCGCTTTTGATGGGTAGTTAGTAAATATACCATCAACGCCAAACGCAATCATATCCTCAATATCTTCCTGTTTATCTACAGTATAGGCAAAAACTTTAAGGTTTCTGGCTTTTGCATCTGCGACATATTCATCATTGATAAAATTTTTATCAACATGAACGCTATAAGCATTTAATCGTTCAGCAAATTCACAGTAGCTTAGCGGAATAGAGCTGGTAAGCGCACCGATTTTCACCCAAGGCAAATGTTGTTTTAGCCATTTGAGCTGGTGGTGATCAAATGACGAAATTAATAAGTTCTCTCGAGAAAGCTGCCCAGAATACACATTGTGCTCAATTAATTTGACTAATTTATCGAGGGCGAAGGTGTGTTTTAGTTCTAAGTTGAGCAGAACTCTATCATTTACCCATTGGAAAACTTGTTCAAGAGAAGGCACAAACTGGCCATCGCCGGCATCATATTGCTGTACTTCAGCAAGTGTAAGCTTATTGACCTTGCCTTGACCGTTGGTGGTACGGTCTAACCATGTGTCATGGATAACAGCAAACCCATCAAGCGTACTTTGAATATCGATTTCGATGCCATCAACACCAAGCTCTAATGCTGCTGTAATGGCAGCATAGGTATTCTCTGGATATAAGCCGCTGGCTCCTCTGTGGGCAAAAACTTTCATACACTTAACCCTATCTGCACTGAGGTAAAATTGCGCGTTAATTTATCTCGCATTCAACTTACCACAGCTTTGACGTTAAGCGGCATAATTACGTTAAAATCTATTAAAATTTATTAATCACATTGAAAAATAAATACTATTTCACCGCTTTGGCTTGCTTATTTACGAGGTAAGTTTCGAAAAAAGCGCCGCTGATAACTAATGTACCACCAATCAAAGTGGTCAGAGTAATGTGCTCATTAAGTAGTAAAAAAGCAAAAAAGCTGGCATACAGAGGCTGCAAACATGAAATCAGGCCAGCCGTTTTCGCACTTAAATGCCTTAAACTCGCAGCAAACAAAGCATGAGGTGCTGCGGTGAAAATAACACCTACGAGTAACAATAAATAAAGATCTTTTTCGGCCACTTGGTTAATCGGTACTTCAATAAAGGCACACAACATAATGCTGGCAACAAGTGACTGATAAAGCATGGTTTGTGGACCTGAATAGCCAATAAAATAACGTTTTTGTAATATATTTCTTAGCGCAAATAAAAAGCCAGAGAACATACCGGTTGCAATACCGAGAGTCACTTGGTTACCAAAGCTGGCTTCGGGCACTAGTAAGTAAATCCCCAGTAAAACCATAATGGCAATAAATACATCTTGTAGGTGAGGTAAGCGTTTAGAGAACATGGGTTCCATAAACACCGTCATAACAGGGTAGGTAAAAAACGCAATAATGCCTATGGTAATACCTGCCATTTGCATACCTGCAAAATAAGTAACCCAGTGCAGTCCCACAACAATTCCGAGAATGATGGCTATACCATAGTCTGCAAGTTGTCTTAATCGAATAGCCTGTTTCGTTAATACTAAGAAAGCGCTGAGCGCAACCGCTGCAATGGCGGTGCGATATACGGTAATATCAAGCGCATTCAGCCCGATCAACTTGGCAAATAAAGCGGTGCCGCCGAACAGTAAAACGGCAATATGTAAAAAGGTTAAACTTTGCTTCTCAGGGGACATAATAAGCAGTAAAAATAGGAATTTAATGCATTATATCAAGATTAATAAAACAAGAGATTTTTATTTGAAATACTAGGTATTGAATTTGAAAATAAGAGAGGTTGGAAAGTGGTGGAGCTAAGCAGGATCGAACTGCTGACCTCCTGCGTGCAAGGCAGGCGCTCTCCCAGCTGAGCTATAGCCCCACATTCCAAAAAGGACGTTCAATTGCATGTTGCTTTTGAACGGCGAGAACTTTAATTTTTTTTCTGTCACTGGTCAAGTATTTTTTGTAGCATAAAAGATAATTTTAGCTTGTTTGCACATAAAATGTGCGAGAGAGATGTATGGATATTAAAAATTATAACAATCAAGCGTGGAATAAGCAGGTTGAGGCCAGTAATGAGTGGACTCAGCCAGTCAGCTCAGAGCAAGTGAAAGCGGCACGCCAAGGTCAGTGGTCAATCGTGTTAACGCCGCATAAAAGTGTGCCACATAATTGGTTTGGTGATCTCACAGGCAAAAAAGTGCTCTGTCTTGCCTCCGGTGGTGGTCAGCAAGGACCTATTTTAGCGGCGGCTGGTGCTGATGTAACCGTATTTGATTTATCTGAAAAGCAACTTGCGCAAGATGAATATGTTGCAAAACGCGATGGGCTTACACTTAAAACCGTTAAAGGTGATATGACGGATTTAAGCTGTTTTGAAAATGAAAGCTTTGATCTTATTTTCCACCCCTGTTCTAATAACTTTGTGCCTGATATTTCTGGTCTTTGGTCGGAGTCAGCACGTGTATTAAAAGAAAATGGACGTCTACTAAGTGGTTTTATCAATCCTGCGGCTTATATCTTTGATTGGTTTGAAGCGGAAAAAGGTAACACCAAAGTGCGTCACAAATTGCCATTTAGTGATATCAATAACCTCACTGAAGAGGAGTTGGCTTTACTAAAAGAACAAGACGAGCCACTGGTGTTTAGCCACTCATTCGAAGAACAGATCAAAGGGCAATTAGATAATGGCTTAGTGCTTATTGATATGTTTGAAGATGATTGGCATTCAATGGCATTTTCTGAATATTTTCCGCCAACAATGGCGTGTTTAACAATAAAATTACCCCCTTCATTATGGAAGTGTCAATGACAAGATTTATATTACTGCTACTGTGTTTTTCAGTACTGTTTGGTTGTGCCAAGTCGAAACCTGAGCCGGAAGACTTTGAAATTGTAAATCAACAACTAAAAACACTGACTGCAGATGATGGTGCCAAGTTATTTTCTTATTTAGTGACTGTAAAAGCAGGTTCTGAAAAGTTGATAAACAAAAAGCGCCAACTTACAAAGTCAGAAATAAAAAAACTGTTGCAACAAGAGAATTTTATCGACTCTTCCTCGTTAAAACTCGATTTAGAAGATAAAGCTGCGATGCAATTAGAGGCAGAGCTCAAAAAGCAAAATTACTGCCAAGATAGTTACCAAATTGAAGAAGTGAAATGGCGTGATTACAGCGTTAGGTTAAGTGGACGTTGTGATGAGTGATATTACTTGGCTTGAGCACGTCTTTTCAGATCTTAATATACAGTGTGAGAAAATATCTCACCCAGCCTTGCACACTGCGCTTGAAGCAGATCGTTTACTATTGGAACGGCCTGGTACACGTTTGAAGAACTTATTCTTACGTGATAACTACGGCAAGCGTCATTTTTTACTGATTACTTCACCCAATAAACAAGTCGATTTAAAAGCGTTGTCTAAAGCGCAGGGACTTTCTCGCTTGGGCTTTGCATCAAATGAGCGTTTAGCTAAATACCTAGGCGTTAAACCTGGGTGTGTTTCAATGTTGGCATTACTTAATGATAAGAATAACGCTGTACAATTATGGATTGATAGCCAGCTTTGGCAATCGGATTTGTTTCATTGCCACCCATTTGAAAATACGCAAACTTGGTTGATGGAGAAAAAAGATTTATTGAAGGTGTTTGACTACTCAAACCACAGTGTTGAATTAGTTGATTTGTAAGCGTTTAAAATGAGTCACAAGCCCACCTGATATGATGCATACGATCAGTAATGTGAGTAAAAACGCATTTTTACCATAGTGCTGATAAATAAGCCCAGGTAAGAACGACCCCAATGTACCGCCACAATAATAGAAAGATACATAAATACCGTTAGTTAAAGAGCTTGGTGCACGGCTTACTTGATTAAGCAGTGCTGATGCACTGGCGTGAATAATAAACATCGCAGCACAAAAAACAGTGAAACCTATAAAAAACAATACAAACTGAATGGAAAATAAGCTGCCAATACTGAGAGCATAAATTGCAAAGGTAATAACCAATAGGTTGGTTTTACCATTTGCCAAATGTTGTAATCGCGTACTCAAAAGTGAAAAACACGCACCGAGTAAATAGCCTGAATAAACTAAACCTATGTCTTTTGAGCTAGTAAAGTGGTAATCATTTTGCAGAATAAATGGGAGATAATTTAATAGTGCAGTAAAACAAAAAAACATGCCAAACACCGCACTGTAAACATATAATGTGCTGCCTTTTGTGACCTTGTATAAGTTTTCTTTAAGTGATGCTGGCACTGCTCTTTGACCGACAAAGTCACGCACTTTAGCGTTTGCCAGACTGAGCGATAAAAACAACAAAACCATTGCCAGCAGATAAAAATAAACCTGCCAATACGTATATTCACTAATAGAAGCACTAACAACACGTCCTAAGAAACCGCCAGCAATGGTGCTTAAAATATAGCTTGTCACCGCCTTGCTTAAGTAACTGTAGCGGTAGTGTTCACCAATGTACGATGTCATGGCTGTAAGCGCAGCAGGTAACAGTAAACCTTGTAGAAATCGAATGATAAGCAATTGCTGAAAGGTTTGAGCAAGCGGAAAGAGAGCACAACTCATTGCTAATAACAGCAAGGCTAGTTTTAGCAATGAAAGTGAATTAATGCGCAGTAATAAGTAACCATAAAGTAACGGCGCAATTGCTAGCGGCAACATGGTCGCAGTCATTAACAAGCCTGCCTCAGCGGACGTTAACTGATATGATTTAGCAAGCAGTGGCAAAATAGGCTGCGGCCCGTACAATACAAAAAATGTGAATACTGAACACAACAATAAATGTATAAACTTCATGGTGAGAGAGAGTTGTTTATAACAGGAAAATTGTACCTTATTTTTAATTAGTTAACCTTACGTTTGGTTAAGAAATCATGCCAGAATCTAACTTTTTCTTGATTTAAGTTAAGCTCACTTCACATCTGGTGAATGGCTGTTATAAAATAACGGCAATACTTTTAAAAGAGAATTAATCATGGGTTCATTACAAGATCAGTTGCTAAAAGCAGGCCTTACTACTGAGCATAATATGAAGGTTGCTAAGTCAGAAAAGCGTAAACAAAATAAAAAGAAGAAGAAAAAAGGCGCAACCAGTAACCCAACTGATTTACAAAAACATATTGAGCAAACTAAAGCTGAACAAGCTAAAAAAGCAGCTGAAGTAAATGCACAAAAACAAGCAGAGCTAAAAGAAAAAGAGCAGGTGGCTCGCGTTAAACAAATTCTAGAACACCATAATCAAGACGAAATTAGTGGTGATGTTACGTTTAACTTTACTTTCGAAAGCAAAATCAAAGAGCTTGAAGTAAATGAGATTACACACAAACAACTTGTAAAAGGTCTACTGGCTATTTGCTATTTAGAGGGCAAGTTCTATGTATTGCCTGATGAGCCAGCACGCAAAATAGCGGAAGTAGATGAAAAGTACATCGTGCTACATGCCGAGCCAGAAAAAGATCAAAAGGATGAAGATGATCCTTATGCGGACTTTGAAATACCCGATGACATTATGTGGTAAATCAGCTTCTAAAAAATGCCTCGAACTTCGAGGCATTTTTATTTTGTGTTAAGCAATGAAGTTTGATCAAACGCAAAGTAATTAAGGGTTACTTAAACAAGGGGTAATGAGTGGTTGTTTTTTATTCAGTTATAACTTTACAAAACAGCATCAAAGTGGTCTACAATAGGTTAATATCAATTTAACTCGTTGATTCAAAAGTATATTGCAATTGAGAATTATTTACCGTCGAGATGGAATTATAATATGAAAAAACTTTCAAAAACCCTTAGTGTCGCTGCTTTAACACTTGTAGGCATGGCTTCTGGCAACGCAATCGCGGCTGATGGTGCTGCACTTTATACAGCAAAAATGTGCCAAACATGCCATGGTGCAGAAGGTAAAGCACCTATCATGCCGTTATATCCAAAGCTAGCAGGTCAAAATAAAGAATATGCATTAGCTCAGATGAAAGACATTAAATCTGGCAAACGTAACAATGGTATGGCTTCAGCAATGAAAGCCATGGTTGCGAATGTATCGGATGCAGAACTAGAAGCAATTGCTGATTATTTATCTAAAGTAAAATAATTACTTTATTGATGCAAAAAGCCGCAGATGCGGCTTTTTTTGTTTATAATGCGCGGCCAAAATAGCGAAGCGGGTAATAAAAATGGTTCAGGTTGATGTATTGGTTATAGGGGCGGGTGCCGCAGGTTTAATGTGCGCTGCACAAGCAGGTTACCGTGGACGCTCTGTAACTGTGATTGATATGGGTAAAAAACCGGGCCGTAAAATCCTGATCAGCGGTGGCGGTCGTTGTAACTTTACTAACGAAAATGCTTCACCAGAAAATTATCTGTGTACAAATCCGCATTTTGTTAAGTCGTGTTTAAGCCGCTATACCCAACATGACTTTATTGAACTCGTTGATCGCCATGGTCTTGCTTATCATCACAAAACATTAGGTCAGCTTTTTTGTGATAACTCAGCGCAAGATATTGTCGATATATTATTAACCGAATGCGAATGGGCTGGGGTGACAATTCAATTACGCCAAGAAGTACTGAGCGTGGAAAAAACAGAGAGTGGCTTTACCGTAACTACCAGTGAAGCAAGCTATAGCTGTGAATCGCTGGTGGTGGCTTCAGGTGGTTTGACCATGCCAAAACTAGGGGCAACTCCCATAGGTTATAAAATTGCAGAGCAGTTCGACCTAGAAGTATTACCCACAATGGCTGCTTTGGTGCCTTTCACACTTCATCAGCACGATAAGGCGCGTTTTGAGGCCTTATCAGGTATTAGTGTACCGAGTATTGTAACTGCTGAAGATGGCACACAGTTTAAAGAAAATATCTTATTCACGCATCGTGGCTTATCGGGGCCAGCAATACTGCAAATTTCGTCATTTTGGCGCGCGGGGCAGGCAGTATTAATTAACCTATTGCCTGAGTTAGACCTTGCGGGTGAAATTCATACACAACGTCAATCTAATGGTCAAAAATCGCTTAAAAATGTACTTGGAAGTGTGTTACCAAAGCGTTTTATTGAAATTTTAGTAGCAGGTGGTGATATTCCTGATAAAGCCATAAACCAGCTATCTCACACTGAAATAGAGCAGCTCGCTGACTATATACATAATTGGGAAATAAAACCAAATGGAACAGAGGGTTATAGAACTGCAGAGGTTACTTTGGGTGGTGTAAATAGTGCCGAATTAAGCTCCAAAACATTTGAAGCTAATCAAGTTAAAGGCCTTTACTTTATTGGTGAAGTCACCGAAGTTACCGGCTGGCTTGGGGGGTATAATTTCCAGTATGCATGGAGTTCAGGCTGGGCGTGCGGCCAAGCCTGTTAATCACCACCAAGCATACTTTCAGCAGCTAACCTATACACAGAGCTCTGAGGTAGTTGCTCCACAAGTTGAGAGGCGCTACTTTTTACTTTAGACATATCGTCTGAAGATTCGGAGTTAATCGCTCGAGCAAACTCGATATTGAGAATGTGATGAAGGATGCCTGTACCCTTAGTAAAACTTTGCGCTTGCTTGTAAAATTTATATGCCTCACGATTGTTTTGCTGAGCCAGATATAATTGTCCATATAGCCGATTTACATCTAAATAGGCAGGGTGAGTGAGCGGTATTTTAAACTTCACATAAATAGCTTTAACGTTATCAATAGCTTGCTCAGCTTTATTGGGTTCACTGTAATGCAGTGATAGTTGCGCCATTGCTGCAAGCACCGTTGTGGTTGGTAGAGTGCTTTCGCCATAGGTATCTGAGGCACGTTGCAAAGCCGTTTCTAAAATACTTAAACCGACCAATTTGTCCTGCAAAATACCGACAGTGAGCCCATAGTTAATTTCAGTGCCATAAGTAAAGTCAGGATTATTTTTATACTTATCCATTAAAAATAAGTAGGCTGGTTTTGCATGGCGAAAAGCAGTTTTAAAATCACCTAAGTTGATATAGTAATCTGCTAAGAATGATTGGTAGAGTGCTTTATTTAACTGGTTGCTAAGTGGTTTTGACAGCTCATGCTCAAGAATGCTAATAGCTTCTTGCAACTGATTGTTTTGTTTTAAATAAGTGGTGTAATTAACAACAATATAATAATAAGAGTTTTTGTTGTGGTTAAAATACTTAGTACCTAAATTGTAAGCTCGCTTTGCATATTCACCTTGCTTTTTAGTGTCGCCTTTTCGTGAGTAGAGCTGAGCCATTGCTGCAAAAGTGTGCTGAGCTTCGGGTCTATCTTCCCCATAATATGTGAGGTAGTGCTGAGCTACTTTTTCGTAAAGTGACAGAGCTTTTTCGTCTTGTTCTTTTCGCGCATATTTGGATGCTATATTTGCTAATGTAGTCAGCACAGGAATTGAATAAGGCTCAGAAAGTGCATCAATTTCCGTGGTTGCTTTTGAAAGCATAGACTCCGATTTTTCAATCTTTCCTTGGCGTTCGTAAATAATAGCAAGCATATTGTACAAACTGACTTTGACGTCACTTGAATCATTTGCCGTTAATAGTGACAACGATTGATTTAAGTTTTTTAATGACGCGTCATAATCGCCATTGGCGTAAAGCGCATGGCCTAACTTTAAATAATCAAAAGCTGTTAGTGACAGTTGGGCTTGTTGTTTAAGCTCAATTGCCTTTTTACGTAACAACAGCTCGTTTGTGGGGTCACCAATTTTTTCTGAAACATTACTGAGGGTGTGAAATATCTCAGCGCTCACTTTTGGATTATTGATCTTGGCTGAGCGTGTTTGCTCTATTGCTACGTCAACTAACTCTTGCGCAGTGAGTGTCCCGCCTTTTGAATATTCAGGCGATGCTTGTTTAAACATATTGGTTAAAAGTGCCACTACCTGTTTTGATACAGCTATTTCTTCGTTTAACTGCTGCTGAGCGATTTTTAGATTAGTGGTTTCAATTGCTAATTTTTGGTTTAACTGCAAAGAAGAAATAAAGGCTGCTGCGAATGCAAAAAATAACACTGCAGATAGGGCGCTTGCGATTGGATGACGTGTTAGTAGCTTTTTAGCAACATAGCTCGCATTATTTTTGCGCAATGAAATAGGGCGCTTTTGCATGAGTGCGTTTATATCTTCGAGCAAGGAGTCAATTGAACTATAGCGTTGCTTTTCATCAATGTGTAAGCAGTGCTCAATCACACATTTCAATTCTTCATCTAAAAACTTAAGTTGTTCCCTTGGCTGGCGGGTAAGTATCGGCTGGCAATTTTCTTGTGTAAGTTGCGCGATGGCGGTTTTATTATCTTCGGTATTAGCAATTACAGCTTGATGAGGAGACTGACCTGTCAATAAGGTGTAGAGTAATGCCCCGAGGGAATAGATATCAGATTGAGTCGTGCAAAGCTCGCCCCTTAGTTGTTCTGGGCTGGCAAACGCAAAAGTGGCACTTTCAATAGGCAGGTCGGTATCTTCTGAAAGAGAGCGGCTAATGCCAAAATCTAACAGTTTCACTCGCCCTAGATTGTCCACCAATATATTGTCTGGTTTGATATCTTTATGAATGATCAAGTGACGATGTGCATATTGAATTGCGAGGCAAACATCTTTGAATAGTTGCAGTGTTTGCGCTGTGTTCAGATTATTTTGTGATTTATGCTCAACAATATTAGTACCAGCTACATACTCCATTACTAAAAAGGGGCGAGTATCTGGTGTGATGCCGCCATCTAGCAGAGTCGCAATATTAGCATGTTGTAATTTGGCGAGGGTTTGACGCTCATTGGTGAAGCGTATTTTTTCCTCATCACTTGCGAAACTGGGAAGGAGTTTTATTGCGACTTGTTGATCGTAATGCCCATCGTCCCGCTTGGCGAGAAATACGATGCCCATACCGCCACGACCAATTTCTTCAATAATTTTATAGCTACCAATTCTATCGCCTGTTGTTAGGTTGGTGCTCATATCGACAAATTCTTTTTGCACAATCTCGATGTCAGCACTGCGCGCTTCATCAGATATAGCTAATAGCTGCTTTACTTTGTCGATGGTTGCAGTTGTGTAAATGCATTCTTTGAACACAACATCTCTTTCTTCGTTGCTAAGGGCTTCAACTTGATCAAACAGTTGTTTTACATGAATAAGTGAGTAAGACATAGGACTAGGCGTGAGATTGCAATAATTTATCGGTGATAAATGCGCGAGCAAATTTTAGTTCGCGTTCGACAGTGGCCAGTCCTATTTCTAAATGTTTGGCGATTTCTTTTTGGCTAAAGCTAGCAAAGTAGTGGAGCTCAGCGATATTAACGGTACGTTCACCCAGTTCGTTCATTTCTTCTAAGGTTTTATCTATCGTAAATAAACCTAAGTTTTCATCATTGTTGTTGAGTAACGTGGTTAATGATTGCGTCATAAAGGCGGGTGTGCGTTTTTTGCTAGATTTTGCCCGCGCATGATCAATCAATAAGTGACGCATCGCTTTAGCCGCACAGCGGTAAACATGCGCTTTATTGTTAAACGCTTGGTTGGATTCGTAAACTTTAAGGCAAGCTTCATGGACGATTTCAGTGCTTTGCAGTGTGATACAGCCATTTTGTCCCGCGAGAAGGCGATTGGCGCAACCTTTTAACTCTTGATAAAGACTGTCTGTTAAATCCATAAATACTTCCTCGAATAATAAGTGTGTTACTCATTTTGCCAATCTATCGATTGTAACGAATGCCTAAAAAAGAGACTAGTGAAAAAAATTAAAAAGTTTGAGGGGTTCGCGCCTGAATCTCGTTTCTTAATGTAAGAGCCACATTTAATTGTTAATTTTTCAGGGTAAGGAAAGTATGAGTCGACAGCGAGCAGGTGCGTCACTTTTTAGTTTTAAGTGCTGCCAACTAGTCACATTTTTTATAATGAGTGTATTTAGCTTTGGCGTTTATGCTACGCCAAGTGCGGTATTGATTGCGGATCTAAATGCGGACGCAGGTTTTAGTAGTGATCCCAAGAATTTCGTTGAATATCTAGGAAAACTGTACTTTTCAGCTGAAAGTCGGCCGTTTGGTCAGGAGCTTTGGCAATATGATGGTATTACTGCCACTATGGTTGCTGATCTTAATACGGATGGTTATCAAAGTGGCGATCCTAAATACCTTACGGTAGTACAGAACAAACTTTACTTTGTTGCTGCAACCGCCAATTCAGGTTATCAGATATTTGTTTATGATGGCCAAACAGTGGGTTTTGCATTTGATAGTGCCGCGCTAGGTATTACTTATCCAGAACATTTAATCGCTTTTAATAATAAACTTTACTTTAGCGCTTCAAATACAACCTATGGTAAAGAGCTTCACGAATTTAACCCTGAAACCGGAGCTGTTTCCGTTCCGGAAGATGTGATTCCGGGCACGAGTGGCACTAATATGCGCTACCCGATTGTATTTAATAACATGCTTTATTATTACGGCAGTACACCAAGCAATGGTTCTGAAGTTTGGCAGTTTGATGGTACAACCCACGTACAGTTTTTTGATATTCGAGTCGGCTCAAGCAGTAGTTCTATTGAACATCCGATGATTTATCAAAATGCGCTGTATTTTAAAGCGAATATTGATTCAAACATTGAAGAACTTGTCAGAATTACCGCTGACGGGGTTGTGGAGCAAGTCAGCAATATTGGTAAAAATGGCAGTTGGGCTGGCACCCGAGAGATGACAGAACACCAAGGCAAACTTTATTTTAGAGCGAAAGAAGAGAGTAATTATCAGCTTTGGCGTTACGATGGTAATCACGTTGAATTGGTGTCAGATGGCGCTCAACCGGGAATTACAACACCTTATAACCTCACGAGTTATGGCGAGCATCTGTATTTTCGTTCATCTGATACCGCCAATGCTATAGGCAGTGAATTGTGGCGCTATAGTGAAGCTTCAGGCATTGAATTAGTTGAAGACTTTATGCCTGGCCCTGATGGCTCAAGCCCTGATGAATCGGTGGTTTATCAAAATAAATTATTGTTTGGAATTAGAGATGCTGTTTTAGGCAGAGAGTTGTTTCAATTTGATGGCTCACAAATAACCTTAGCGGCCAAAATAAATGTTGGCAATCGTTCTAGTTCACCATCACAGGCAATCGTTTATAACGGCAGTGTTGTGTTTTCTGCAAAAATCACTGACAGTAGTCGCGACCTCGCATTGATGCAATATGACGGTGTAAACCCACCTGAACTCATTCAAAATTTTCGCTCTGATGGCATTAACAGCAATAACTACACTGGCAATAAGGTTATTTTAAATAATACTGTTTATTTTGTGACTGTGGATGAAGTGAGGCGCTCTAGCTTGTGGGCGTTTGACGGTTCATCAGTATCGCCTGTGCTACCGACTAACTTTTTTGTTACAGACTGGCTGGGGGTATTTAATGGCTATGTGTACTTTGCTGCGGACGATGGTTCAGGGATTGGTAATGAGTTGTGGCGAACGGATGGGGTGAATCCTGCTGAATTGGTAGCTGATATAAACACAGGGACAGGTTCATCTTATGCCCATAACTTTGTTGAGTTAAACAATGTACTTTACTTCTTTGCTGAATCAGCGAGTTATGGTCAAGAATTATGGCAATATGATGGCGTCAACCCACCGTCAATTGCCAGCGATATTTTGCCTGGCTCTGGTAGTAGTTGGCCTCGATATCTGACTGTTTTCGACAATAAACTATATTTCAATGCAACAGGTGCTGGAATAGGGCAAGAACTTTGGGTGTATGACGGTGTTAACCCTGCCACTAACGCTGCTGATATTGTACCTAGTTGGTCTTCATCAAACCCTCAGGCACTTACAGTATTTAATGGGTATTTGTATTTCTCTGCTAATGGTCGTTCATTGTATCGTTACTCGGAGGCAGGTGGCGCCGAGCTGGTTGCAGATATAAATACCGCAGGTGATGATGGTATTGATCAAATATTTGCACATAACAATACGCTCTATTTTTCTGCTCACACCGGTGATTATGATAATGAGCTATGGCAATTTACCGATGCTGAAGGCGTTTCATTAGCGGTTAATATTAATCCGATTGCCAACTCATCGCCTCGAAACTTCTTTAGTTTTAACAATGAACTCTATTTCTCAGCATATAACCAACAGACGTGGGGAATGGAGTTTGGCACTGAACTGCATAAACTAAGTTTTGCTGATTTAGATGCAACGATTACGCTCGATAACACTGCTTCAATCACATTTCATGATCGTTTTGATACGCCGGCAGAGGCAATTAAAGCATTTGAGTTTACCCTGTCTGATGGTGGCACAAGTGATGGTTTGCCTTCAATAATTTATGATCTTCGTATGAAGGTGCTTGGTTCTATGCCAGAAAAAGATCGTATGCAAGTGGACTGGGTGCTGGTGGATGAATCTGATTTTGCTACGCCTGGGTTTTATGATACTGCAACAGACTATTTATACTTCCCAATTGCGCCGATTACTTTAGCGGATGGTGGTTCACAAAAATTTGTTTTATATGCATATTTCAATCAAATTAATGGCATTTTGGATGGTGCTAATTTCCAGCTTTCTTTGCATACACAAGCCGATCTTATTTTTGATCCGAATATGTCGCAGCCTAATGGTAATCAGGTGACTTCTCCCCGTGTTACGGTGGATGTTAACTACGCACCAATTGGTTTTACTAATAGTGTCTCTTTAAATGAAGATAGTAGTCGCTCAATTCAACTAACAGCGAGTGATGCAGATGGTGACAGCTTAAACTTTTTTGTGTTATCACAACCACAGCATGGAAAACTCTCAGGTAGTGCACCAAATCTTGTTTATACGCCAAATGCTGATTATTTCGGTAGTGATAGCTTTACATTCTATGCCAGTGATGGCTACTTAAACTCGCAGTCAACAACTGTTTCTATCTCTGTAACTGCGGTAAATGATAAACCTCAAGCTGACGCTCTTAATTTAAGCCTAAATGAAGATGATTCAATATCAGTAGTACTATCAGGGAAGGATGTTGAAAATGATTTACTTACTTTTGAAATAATTAAACAGCCTTTAAATGGCACAGTTACTGGTAAATTACCTAACCTCGTATACACACCGCATGCGGACTTTTTTGGCAATGATGAGTTTAGTTTTATTGCTAATGATGGCGTTGCCAATTCAACCCCTGCAGTTGTTGAATTAACAGTTGTTGCAGTGAATGACAAGCCTATAGCAAATAATCAGTCCATAAAATTGAACGAAGATGCCTCCATCAACCTATCTTTAACTGCAATGGATATTGAGAACGATTCACTAAGTTATATTTTAGTGAGCGAGCCAAGAAATGGTTCCTTAGAAGGTTCAGCCCCAAATTTTACTTACAAACCAAATGCAGACTATTTCGGAAGTGATGAGTTTGCTTTTATTGCAAATGATGGAGTTGCCAATTCAATCCCAGCAGTTGTTGAATTAACAATAGTTGCCGTGAATGACAAACCCATAGCAAACAACCAATCTATTTCACTAAGTGAAGATGTACCTATAAATCTATCTTTAACGGCAATTGATATTGAGAATGATTTACTAAACTATATTTTAGTGAGCGAGCCAAAAAATGGTTTGTTAGAAGGTTCAGCGCCAAATTTTACCTATACACCAAATGCAGACTTTTTTGGGAGCGATGAGATTGTCTTTATCGCAAATGATGGAGTTGCCAATTCAACCCCAGCAGTAGTTGAGTTAACAATTGATGCTGTGAATGATAAACCAATAGCTGAAAGTACATCTTATATTCTTGAAGAAGATACAAGTGCAGAAATTATATTGGTTGCATCAGATGTTGATAAAGATGCGCTAACTTATCAAGTTTTAGAGGCGCCAAAGTACGGTACTTTAAGCGGTGAAGTGCCAAACCTTATTTATACGCCAAATGCTAATTTTAATGGTGAAGACAGTCTGACCTTTAGCGCTTCTGATGGCCAATTAGCGTCAAATATCGCCTCTATTAATATTACTATTAGTAGCACCAATGATGTCCCGACTGCGATTGGGGAAACGTTTGAACTTGATGAAGATGCTAATAAATCATTTGATTTAAAAGGAACAGATACTGATTCAGATGAGCTCATTTATACGTTAACAAAGCTTCCAGATAACGGTGAAATTACAGGGCAACTGCCATCGCTCATTTACACCCCTAACACCGACTATTTTGGTCAAGATAGCATTTCTTTTACCGTGAGTGACGGTGAACTTACATCGACTGAAGCGAATGTTATTTTTAATGTTAGCGCGGTAAATGATGCACCTATTGCCTATGATGACTTTGTAACAATGCAGAAAAACGCGTTAGATTACATAGTGTTGCCGTTAGAGAATGACAGTGATGCTGAAAACCATAAATTAATTCTTCAAAGTGCTAATGCGGAACATGGTTTCCTGACGTTGGATGACAATCATAAAATTATTTACTCACCAAATTATGAATTTGTTGGGCAAGATATCATTGAATATGTTGTTGAAGATAGTGAAGGTGCAACGGCTATTGGGTTCATTTATATCAATGTTCAAAGTACTTTTGAGCTTAGCCGAATAAATGCTAAAGATGACAGTGTGCAGCTCCAGGGTAACAACAGCATAACCATTGATGTACTCGAAAATGATGTTGCTAGCCAACAACAAGCGTTAACAATTGTTGCGGCTACTTCAGAGTTTGGTGAAGTCGCAATTTCCCAAAATTTACTGACCTTTACACCTTTCGATAATTTTTATGGTGAGTTATTAATTGAATACACAGTACAGGATCAGTTTGGTCAAAAAGGCTCAGCTTATGTTTTTGTCTATCGTGAAAATAGCCAAGCACCTGTTATTACACTTGCGAGTCGAGATTGTGTACAAGCATCACACTTATGGACAGAAATACCGCAGAGCCCTGTCGAAGCAATAAGTGCTTTGGGGCATAAAGTATCCGTTACAGCAAATAGCTTAGCGCGTTATTTCTTGGCAGGTGTTCATTACCGTTCTTGGTTGGCGACCGATCACAGTGGCGTGACACAAGTACAGCAAGAGAAATTATGTGTGTTACCTAACGTCAGTCTAATTGCAAATAATCAAAGTCAGCGCCAAGCAAATGTGCCTGTTGAGATAAGACTCTCAGGACAAGCGTCTGATTACCCGTTGAATTTAGGGTTAACTTACTTGCTTGATGGTCAATTATTTACTGATGAGAATTGGCCTCATGAAATTAGTATCGAATCAGGTGTAAGTAATCACTTTTCACTAGACTTGTCTATTTTAGATGAGCAATTTACTGATAGTGAGGTGACAATTCAACTGGCAGGCACCCATTTTAGTCGTGAGCATACTATTCAATTAGAGACTTCAAAAAGGGCAAATCGAGTTGAGTTAATCGTAGAGCAACAAGGTACTTTAACGCGACGCATTAACCCTAATGCTGGTCCTGTTTCTATTTATACAAAGGTGATTGGCGACATTGCGCCCCAAACACTTACATACAGTTGGTTAGTTGATGAGCTGGCAATTGATAACCAAACAACCAGCCCTGCAGTATTACGTTTTGACCCTGCGGGCATGAATAGTGGTGTGCACATTGTTGAAGTTGCTGTGTCTGACAGTGAAAATGCGTCGGATATAGCATATGGTAAAGCGAACATTGTTGTTGAACAGCAGGTGTTTTCACGTGCCTCAAATGTTGCAACTCGTTCACTCGTTGATAACAACCAAAATGGTATTGTTGATACACAAGATCGCTTTTTAAGCTGTAATCGTTTATCGCTAGATCTAAATAAGGCAAATGCTGTTATTGAGGGCAGTAATAATCTTTGTCTTTCATTAGGTAGGTTCAGTTTATTGTCTGGTCGTGGAATCGAGGTTAATAATAGCCTGTTTACTAATCACACTGACCTTAAGTTTATTTCGCCTGTGTATGACTTAAGTGTTTACGAGAAGGTAGACAATGGTCAGGCTAAAACGTTAGTTATTCCTTTACCTTTTATCATCCCATCGGATGCAAGCGTTATGCTGTTTGAGCAAGAAGAATGGATTGATGCGTCTTCTCAAGCTCTAAATATTGAGTCAGCATTTGCGGCAGCAGGTGCCTGCGACCTAGCCAGCACATCTTGGCAAGAGGGGTTAGGATTTGGCAATAACTGTTTACGCATAACGTTAACTGGGCAAGAAACATATCAAGACCTTACCTTTTCATTGATGAGTGTGTCAGGTGAGCTTACTCAGCAGATTGAAGATAACATAGTTGATGTGGCTTTTAATACTGAAAGAGAAATCAACCTATTTGATTTACTGGCAGATTCATTTGCTGTTGAGCAAGTATTATTTGCATACACTGCATTTGAACAGCTCAATATCTCTGAGCTTACGTTGAAATATAAGGCGATCCCAGAGTTTGTTGGTCAAGATATTGTGCATTATGCAGTTAAGAATCCGGAAGGACAAATAGCTATAGGTCAATTACTGATTAAGGTCGCACCCAACCAAGCACCTGAGGTTGTTAATGAATCTTCGCAGCTTGAGCTAAATGAAAGTATATCAATCAATGTATTAATGAATGACAGTGATCCAGAAGGCAATCCGATGTTGTTAGTTATGGTATCGCACAACCTCTCGTTTAGTGCTGATGGGACTATCCATTTTACAGCAGGTGAGCAAGAACAAACGGTACTTATTAACTATCTTGTTGAAGACAGCTATGGCAACCAAAGCCAAGGTCAATGGCAAATTGCGGTAGCTAAGCAAGCCAAACAATCTTCAGGAAGTTCGTCTCCAGTATGGCTTGTATTATTTTCGTTGCTATTTTTGCGAAGACTTCGATAGTCCGTCCAAATAGAAATGCCAGTAACCGTGTTACTGGCATTTTTCGTTAGCAACTAGAGTGAATATCTAAGTTTTAAATAACCGTTTTTAAAAACGATTTTTAACTTTTATCACCCATTGTACGGTATCGATTTCGTCATCTTTATCGAGCGGAAAGGCAAGATCAATATGAATGACGGTTTTTGCTGTTGCGCGACTTGGCGCTAAGCGAAGGCCAATACCTGCGTCTTTTAGAAATTGACCATTTTCACCGTTGTTTTTGTCGGGGAACCAAGCGCGACCCACATCAAAAAACACCGCCCCACCTACTTTAAACAGTTGCAATAAGTGATATTCCCAGTAATAGCGCTTTTCAAGATTGAGTAACACTGAGCGGTCGCCCAGTTGGTAATGAAGTGGGTAACCTCTAAGGCCTGTATCACCACCGAGAGTCAGTTGTTGATCAGCTGTTAGGTTACCACCATAGCGCAGCGAAAGGTTGGCAAACCATGCGCGATAGCTACTGCTATTGTAGAGAAAATTTGTATCTAAGTAAGCGTGTAAGTTTTCGCTTTTTTGTTGTTCTGTGTTCCAGTAGCCATGCACTCCTGTATACAAGCGCCACAGCATACTATCGTTTAAATGGAGTGCTTTTGCAGCACTGGCTTCAAGTACAACTCGGCTATCGTCATCGGCAAGGCTTTCATCGGAATAACCCAGTCGGGCAAATACATTCCAACCTAAGTTTAAATCTTCGGTGCGACCAATTGAGTCAAAGTTACTTAATGTAATGTATTTATCTTCAATAAGCTGATAACCAACCCATGGATAATTCAGCGAGCGATCTTCGGCGAGTGGTAAAGTGGTTTCAGCGATTTGCTCAAACTTGAAATCTTCTTGTTGCCAGCCTATTAACCAGCGGTTAGTCCAATTGCCAAACTTATCACCTTGTCCATAAAACACCTGATTTATTTGATTTTCTTGCTTGAATTCTGATACCACATCACCGCGATAATAAAGCGGCAACTCTTTTGTATCATCTAAGGTAACTGCACCATAGCTCTGCTGTGAGGCGAGTGAGTAGAACGGCAGTTTAAAGTCTAAATAGATGCGCTCTCCGTCATCATTATCGCTAAATTCAAATCGACTACGATAGCGACTGCCCCATATATTGGGATCTTCATAAATAAACGTATAACCGGTGCGATCGGCATCGCTACGCCAAGAAAGAGAAACGCGTTTACCTAAACCGAGAAGGTTTGTATCACGAAACCCCAGTTGCGTTTTATCCTCTCCACCACTGCGGCTGTAGCTAATTTCAGGCGTGAGAGTCCACAATTCTTTGGTAGTGATGGTCACTACAATATTGTCATCACAATCGAGCTCAGCTTCGATTTTGGCGTCATATAGATAGCGCGCATCCCGTAAAATACGTTCTGATTCGCGAAGCAGTTGTTGGTCGTACTTATCACCTTGTTGAAACAGTAATTGCTGCAAAATAACGTGTTCTTTGGTGACGATATTAAGTGTATTTAAACCACGAAATAAAAAGTTGTCTTCTTTGGGGTTATCGGTATCAAAAATATTATGACGGATGAGCCGAATATCGCTAATGATTGCATTAGGTGCATCGGGTAAGTTGGAATTATCGATGCTTTCTATATTGAAGTTATTTTTACGATCTTTTGGTTGTTCAGCGAGCCATTGGCACTGACTGAGCGAAAAAATATCAGACTTATTTGCAGTGTCGGGTTGTGCTGCACTGAAGCTATAAAAAGGCACTGAAAACAGACAAAAAAGAGCGCTAATACGGCTAAATTTTAATGCTGACATAACACTCCTTTTTGCTTGGCTTTTTTTAATTCTATACCAATAATTTTACTCTTGCAGAAATTTAAGTAAATAAAAAAGCAGCCTAAGGCTGCTTCTAACTATTTAAAATATAATAATTTATTATTTTATCTGTTGACCAGAACGCATCACAAAAGAAACATTCATAAGTTGCTCTATGTCCTTTATTGGCGAGGCTTTGGTAGCAATAATGTCGGCATATTTTCCGCTTTCAATGGTACCTAATTTTGATTCTAAACCAAGTAACTTTGCACTGTTTATGGTGGCCGTTTTTATTACCTGTTGTGCTGGCATACCTGCGCTAACCATCAGTACAGCCTCTCTTGCATTAGTGCCATGTTTTGATACACCACTGTCGGTACCGTAAGCGATATTTATGCCTGATTTATAGGCTTTAAAAAAGTTACCCTTCATATCATTGCCAACACGAATGGCTTTATTTTTTATTGCATCGCTCATAAAGTTTGAGTTATTGGCCATTTCAACTACTGTTTCGCCAGCAAGTAGAGTAGGCACTAAATAAGCGCCTGTTTTCTTAAATAGTTTATAGGCTTTTTTCCCAGCATAAGAGCCATGCTCAATACTCGCCACGCCGGCTTCCAACGCTGCAATAATGCCATCCTCTTGGTGGGCATGAGCAGCGACTTTCCTGCCCATAGTGCTTGCAGCCTTAACCACTTGGTTAAGTTCGTCGTCTTCCATTTGTTGACCAGTACCGGTGGCACGGTCAGTGAGCACACCGCCTGTAGCTGCAACTTTAATCCAATCGGCACCGTATTTAATAGCATGACGCGTTGCTCTACGACAATCATATGGACCATCACAGGTGGTTTTTGTAGCAAATTTATCAAGCATTTCATGGTGCACTCCGCTACTGTCAAGATGCCCGCCGGTGATGGCAACGCCACCTGCAGCAATAATACGCGGTCCTTCCAACCACCCATTATTAATAGCCTCACGCAGCGCATACATATATTGCGGATCAGAGCCGAGATCGCGCACAGTGGTAAACCCGGCTTCTAAGGTTTTCTTTGCATAATAGGCACTTCGCATGCCGACTAGCTCTGGTGAAACTTTAGCTATCTCTGCGTCATTATCAGGGCCTAATTCAAACTGTAAATGCACGTGCATATCCATTAAACCCGGCATAACAAAACTATCTGACAAATCGATAAGGGTTTGATCTTTTTTTGCAGTTGCAAAGCCTGCTTGCACGGCAACAATTTTATCGTTTTCGATGATAATAGTTTGTTGCGAAAGAGGGGCCTTATCTGCGTGATAGAGTAATTCGCCAGCGTGAATAAGGGTTTGTGCTGCAAAGCAGCTTGGCGTGATAAATAAGGCCAGCGTTAGCAGGGATTTTTTAAACATGACATTTCTTCTTATTGTTTCGTTTTACCTCACGCTAGCATGGTGAAAAGCAATGTCAAAACTAAAGCGATGAATAGAGCTCAGGCAGTAAATTGAGGTCTTGTTGGCTGTCACAATTAATCCAAATACTCTGACTGTAATGTTCGAAGTTCAAATTAAAAGGGGTATTTTTAAATTTAAAACGCATTAAGTGGCGATCGGCACCTTGTTCAAATTCTAATGAAGAGATGGCGTCATTATGCAAGTAAATGGTTGCCCACAATTCAAACTCTTCATCATCCGGTAGTTCAACAGGTGTAATGAGGATGTGATCAGAAAAAAGCTTTTTTGTTGTCATGTTTAGAATAACTATTAACTGGTTAAATGGTTACGAATGGCATTCATAAAGTAGGCGCCATATTTGTTTAACTTGGTAAAACCAACGCCCGATACTTTTAAAAATTCTGCGTCGTTTGTTGGCATGAGTTGCGCCATCTCAGCAAGTGTCGCGTCGCTGAAAACAACATAAGGTGGCACATCTTCAGCATCGGCTAACTCTTTACGCAGACCTCGTAGTTTGGCAAACAGTTGTTTGTCGTAGTTAAAGCGTGCAAGTTTATCTTTGTAAACGTGTTTCACTTCGAGTCGAGGTTCAGCTAATTGAAGTTGAAATTCACCTTTTAGAACCGGTCGTGCAGCTTCGGTTAAGCGTAAGCTCGATGATTGCGTAATGTCTTGGTGCAGTAAACCATGATGTATCAGTTGGCGTAAAATACTCAGCCAATACTCAACTGACTTATCTTTACCCAGGCCAAATGTTGATAGTTGATCATGTTGGTTTTCACGGATGCGAATGGTATTGGCACCGCGTAACACATCAATCACGTAGCCTAAGCCAAATTTTTGCTCAACACGGTAAACACAACTTAAGGCTTTTTGAGCGAGCTCTGTACCATTAAACTGTTTCGGCGGATTTAAGCAAATATCGCAGTTACCGCAGGGTTTTCCTTGATATTCAGAAAAATAGTTAAGCAATATTTGGCGGCGACAAGTTTGTGCCTCAGCAAAGCTTGCCATGGCGTTAAAGCGTTGCTCTTCTACCTTACGACGTTGCTCATCGGGAATGTCATCAAAAAAACGTTTAACACGAGGTACATCCGCTGGGTCAAAATACATAATCGCTTCAGCAGATAAACCATCCCGGCCAGCGCGACCAGTTTCTTGATAATAAGATTCGATGTTTTTAGGAATGTCGTAATGAATAACAAAACGCACGTTGGGTTTATTAATCCCCATGCCAAAAGCGACAGTTGCCACCACAATATGAATATCATCACGGGCAAATGCATTTTGCACAAATGTGCGTTGCTCATTTTCAAGTCCCGCGTGATAAGATGCTGCGTTATAGCCCGCATCAACCAACTTCTCAGCGATGTCGTCAACACGCTTGCGACTAGAACAATAGATAATACCGCTTTGCCCTTTTTGCTCTTTTAAAAAGCGCATTAGCTGACTCAATGGCTTAAACTTTTCTTCTATCGTGTAACGAATATTAGGGCGGTCAAAGCTGCCTGTGTAAATATGTGCATCTACTAAGCCTAGTTGCATCACAATATCAGTGCGTGTGGCTATATCTGCGGTCGCGGTGAGCGCCATCACAGGTATATGGCTAAAATGCTGTTTTAACTGCCCTAAACGATAGTAGTGTGGTCGAAAATCATGACCCCAATGTGATACACAGTGCGCCTCATCGATAGCAAATAAGCTGATCTGTAAATGTTGCAATCGCATGAGAAAGTCATCTGTTAACAGACGTTCTGGTGCGACATACAGGATTTTTATTTGCCCTTGGTGTAAGCCTTGATAAATCTGCTGTTGTTCTTCTCGCGATTGACTCTGGTTGATATAAGCAGCCGCAACACCTTGTGCTTTTAATTGAGCAACTTGATCTTGCATTAGGGAAATAAGCGGTGACACGACAATAGTGATGCCGGGAAGTAATAATGCGGGCACTTGATAACATAATGATTTTCCGCCACCGGTTGGCATTAATACCAAGCAATCTTGGCCAGCTAGCACAGCGTCGATAACTTGTTCTTGTCCAGCGCGAAACTGTTTATAACCGAACACTGAATTCAATATCGCGTGCGGGTTATTGTGTTCGGCAATTTGTTGGGTCGCTAGTTGATTATCCATTACATTTAGATGTACTTGATTGGCATTATGTTATTTGCGTTTTCTGATATAGCAGTAAGTGCAACAAGCGCTAATTCTAAAGTCTTTTTGTCGTGCTGTCTTTACTTAAATACAGCAGATCCCTAAACTGGCGCTCCCTGAATTAATGAGTTCTTGATATGCAAAGTCAAAAGCAAGGTGTGATGTTTGCCATCGCTGCATTTTTAATGTGGGGATTAGCACCTATTTACTTCAAAGCAATCGATCATGTCGCTGCAATGGAAATTTTATTGCATCGTGTGGTGTGGTCTGTGTTATTTCTTTTGGTAATTCTTACTGTTGTAAAAAAATGGCAAGCAGTGCGTAGTGCACTTTTCAATGTTAAAACCGCCGGATGGTTGCTGGTTAGTGCTGCGTTACTTGGTTTTAATTGGGGATTATTCATTTGGGCCGTAAATAATAACCATATGTTAGATGCCAGCTTAGGGTACTACATTAACCCACTACTTAATGTGTTATTGGGAGTGGTGTTTTTATCTGAACGATTACGAAAGTTGCAGCTTTTTGCTGTGTTGCTTGCAGTGACAGGCGTGGTTATTCAGCTTGTCAGCTTTGGCTCTTTCCCGGTTATTGCATTTAGCTTGGCAAGCTCGTTTGCATTGTATGGGTTAATTCGCAAGAAATTACCTGTAGATACTTTACCTGGGTTGTTAATCGAATCGTTATTTATGTTACCTGTAGCGCTAATCTATTGGTGGGGGTTAGCAACACCTACCAGTGATCTAACAGGCAACAGTTGGACGCTTAATATGTTATTAGTGAGTGCCGGTATTGTAACCACGCTGCCACTTTTATGCTTTACCGCGGCAGCACGTCGTATTCAGTACTCAACCTTAGGCTTTTTCCAATATATCGGACCAAGCTTGATGTTTATTTTGGCGGTACTGTTTTATGGTGAGACTTTTAGTGTTGATCGCATGATTACTTTTGGCTTTATTTGGTCTGCCTTAGCAATATTTAGCTTTGATTCGTATCGTAACGCCAAACGAAACAAATAAGTTATGAGCCAATAATCAGCCGGTTTCTGCCTTGTTCTTTTGCTTGATAAAGGTAGATATCGGCTGGTTTAAGTAACTCATCAATGTTCTGTGTATCTTGCACGATAGCACCAATTGAAATAGTGACTTTCAGTGTTTCTTGCTGGTGGTTGATTTCTAATTGGCTAACCGTATCTCTGAATTGATCTAATAGCCTCTGATTATTTTCATGTTGTTCATCTTTGAACAACACTGCAAACTCTTCTCCACCAAGGCGTGCGATAAGGTGCTCCTTACCAAACATAGTATCAAATAAACGAGATACCTCCTTGAGTACAAGATCACCTGCATCATGACCGTAATTATCATTCACCGCTTTAAAGTGATCGATATCAAGCATGGCTACTTGATGTGCAAACTTTTGTCGTTTGAGTAAATTAGAAGCTTGCTCAAAGAAATAACGTCGATTTGGTAAGCCTGTTAAATAATCTGAATTAGCTTGGCGACGAATGGTTGCGATATTTTCTTGCATGTCCAAGTTTTGGCTAACGCGACAATAAAACTCTTCAGGATAAAAAGGTTTACGCAGGTAATCATCAGCGCCATTTTTGAGAAAGTTAGCTGACACACGATTATCATCAGTACCAGATATACCAATAATGACTTTGTCTTCAGAGTTAAATTTTTCGCGAATTTTACTCGTTAATGCTGTGCCGTTCATATTGGGCATTTCATTATCGGTAATGATGACTTTAATATCATCGAACTTTTCTAATTGTTCTAATGCCATTTCGCCATCACTGGCTTGAGCAATTAGGTATTTATGCCTCAGCAGCAGGTTTTTAATATAGTTACGAGTGTTTTTAGAATCATCAACAATTAAAACACGGACATCTTCATTTCGCGGTAAGCGTTTGAGTTGTGTTTCTAAGTAAAGGTAAGCCTGACGACTTTCTTTGGTAATGTAATCCACTACTGGGTAGCGCATAACCGTATCGCGGGTTTTATCATCCAGCTTGCCAGTCATAACAATGGTGGGTATTGATGCGCCAATAGTCAGGGGGATGGCTTCACCACCTGGGGCATCTGGCAATACATAATCAACTACTGCACAAAAATAGTCATTTACTTCAATAAGATCGATTGCTGCGGCAAGGCTGTCGGCGACATCAACATGATAGCCAATGCGTAAGGCAACGTGGCGCTGAATTTTTGAGATAGAAGGGTTATCTTCAATTAACAGTAGTTTGGGTAGCACTTTGATCGATATGTTTATTTTTAATTATAGTTTCAGTTTAGAGGCAATAGCTAACTCTGTGAAGATATTTTGTGAATTTATTGCTTGCTGACAAGAGTGTTGCAGATAAATGTCACTTTTTTTAATGCGGAAATACCTTCTCAATTCAGTAAAAACGGCATTAATTACAAAAATAATTCAGAAAAATTAAAAAAAAATGTCAGGTGTAATATTTCTGTCACTTTGTGGTGACACACTTCGCCTCGTTCAAATTGATTACAAATTTAATTTTCTCTTTAGAGGTTTTCACATGAAAAATGTTAAGGCTCCCCTTGCTTTATCTTTATTAGCTGCACTTTCGGCACCTGCAATCGCAGATGTGAATGTTTATGGTAAAGCGAATGTTACAGTTCAAAACAGTGATGAAGGCGAAGGTTCATTCACTGAAATTAAAAGTAACGCATCGCGTTTCGGTGTAAAAGGTAGTGAGACACTAAGTGAAGAGTCAGGCTTAAAAGTTGTTTATAAGCTTGAGTGGCAAGTTGATATGTCTGATGCAGCAAATAGCAGTGATGACCATCTAAAATCACGTAACCAATATGTTGGTTTACAAGGCGGTTTTGGTGAAGTACTGATCGGTCGTAACGATACAGCATTAAAACAGTCACAAGGTAAACTTGACCAATTTAATGACCTTGAAGGCGATATTAAAAACGTTTTCAAAGGTGAAAATCGTATGGGTGACTCAATCACCTACAAAACACCTAAGTTTAACGGCTTCCAAGTTATTGGTTCATTAATTGCTGAAGACGCAGCTGACGCTGACAATGGTTATTCAGCGGCAGTAACGTATGGCGATAAAGGCCTTAAAAAATCTGCATTTTATGCTTCTGTAGCAATGGATAGTGAAGTAAAAGGCTATGATGTTGTTCGTGGTTCAATCCAGGGCAAAGTAGCAGGTGTAAAACTTGGTGCTATGTATCAAACACAAGAGAAGGTTGACGGTTCTGAGTCAGCAGACGGTTTCTTAGTAAACGCAGCATACAAAATTAACGATTACACGTTAAAAGCGCAATACCAAGTACTTGAGTATGACGCAGATAAAGACGACAAAGTTGCAACATCAGTTGGTGTTGATTACAAACTTAACAAAAATGCTAAATTATTCGCTTTCTACACAATGCAAGAGAAAGACGAAACAACAGATAACGATTACCTTGCAATCGGTATGGAATACAAGTTCTAATCGAACTGTATTAAACGAAAAACCCAGCAAATGCTGGGTTTTTTTGTTTTTGAAAGCGGTTAATTATAAATACTGCTTTATTATTTGATAAAACGCTTCAATATGGTCATCGCGGTCATTTAATGCGGGGATATAGCGATAATGCTCACCACCGGCATGTTCGAATACTTCGCGGTTTTCTTCCTCTAACTCTTCAAGTGTTTCTAAACAATCAGAGCTAAATGCAGGGCTGGCAATAGCAATGTTTTTGATGCCATCTTCTTTAGCAAGCTTTTCAAGGGTTTCATCGGTGTAAGGCTTTAACCATTCCGCTTTACCAAAACGGCTTTGAAAGGTGGTGATTACGTCGTTTTTATTAAGGCCAAGCTTTTCAACCACCAAACGCGTAGTCATTTGGCAAAAACAATAATAAGGATCACCTTTTTCTAGGAAGAACTTAGGCGTGCCATGGTAGCTAAGCACTAATTTTTCAGGCATGCCATGCTTATCTAGGTCTTCTTTAATGCTTGTAGCAAGCGCATCTATATAATGCGGATTATCTTGATAGCCATTGATAAAATGTAGTTCTGGCACCCAGCGCCAATTAATCAGTTCGCGACTAATTGCGTCAAAGGTTGAACCCGTTGTTGAGCCACTGTATTGCGGGTATAGCGGGAGCACCACAATTTTTTGGTAACCTTTTTCACGAATGTCTTCGAGTACTGACTTCATCGAAGGGTTGCCGTAACGCATTGCTAAAAATACTTCAGCGTGATCCAGTCCTTTTTCAGCCAGTAAGCTTGCCAGCTTGGCTTGCTGCTTTTTACTGTAAACCAGTAGTGGTGAACCTTGCTCTGTCCAAATTCCTGCATAGAGTTTCGCAGAACGCTTTGGACGAATACGCAAAATGATGCCGTGTAAAATGATTTTCCAAAGTACACGTGGGATTTCGACAATACGTGGATCCGATAGAAATTCAGCTAAATAGGTTCTTAGTGCTTTTGCCGTTGGGGCATCAGGGCTACCTAAGTTAGTTAATAACACAGCTGTTTTTTTATGAAATCGTTTATGCGGTTCTTCTGTGACGGCGGTGAATCGAGACACGTTAACCCTTACTTAAGTTGCTAAATTAAAAAGATTGTACCAAATCTTTTTATAAAATTGCCGACATTACGCACTGTTAGCTTATTAAGATCACTCTTTAATCCAATTGATTGTTTCTAAAATAGGATATTTTAATTGTTCGGACATATACCCTAGACATTTTTGATGCAAGGGGGTTAGATGTGGCAAATCTTAAATTGAGTGAAGCAGATGAAAAAAATAGCTATCTTATTTCTTGTGCTAATTAATGCCTTTAATACAGTCGCGTTTGCTAAAGAGCAAACCGTAGTTTTAATTTCTCTGGATGGCTTTCGCTGGGACTATATTGAAAAGCATCAGGCAAAAAATTTAGCAAAAATAGCCAAAGCAGGCGTGCGAGCTGAGCGCATGATGCCGGTTTATCCCACTAAAACATTTCCTAATCATATTTCGATTATTACCGGTTTACAGCCTGCAAATCATGGCATTATTGATAATCGCTTTTGCGATAAAAACCGCAATGAATGTTACAGCATGGGCAAAGGGGGTAAAGATAGTACTTGGTTAAATGGTATGCCGCTATGGAATTTAGCTGAGATGCAAGGCGTGAAAGCTGCAACCTATTTTTGGCCTGAGTCAGATGCGCGCTTTAATGGCCGCACACCAAGTTATTTTTATCACTATTCACAACATAGCGATTATCAACGTCGGATCGACCAAATTGTTGAGTGGTTGAGTTTACCAGAAGCGCAAAGACCACGATTTATTGCGAGTTATTTCTCGATTGTTGATTCTATGGGGCATGATCACGGACCTAATGCTAAGCAAACGTTTGATGCTGTGCAACAAGTGGATGCGTTAATAGCCCAACTTGATAAGCGCTTAGCACAGTTTGACGATCTTAATATCAACTTAGTACTGGTGTCAGACCACGGTATGTCTGAAGTGGATCCAAAACAAACAATCGAGATTAACCAGCTGGGTATTTCAGAAAGCGATTTTGTAATTAAAAACTCGTATACCCGTGTGCAGCTTTATAAAAAGCCAAAATCCAAGGTTGCTATTTCAGATATTGAAAAGCATTTAGCTGAACAAGCGAAAGGGCGATACACAGTATTGGATAAAGCAACGTTAGCTGAGCGAGGCATTAAATTTGGTCCTCGTGATGCTGATATTATAATTGAAACAGTTGCGCCGAAAACCTTCTCTTTTGAGGGTGAATCTAAATACTTAGGTACTCATGGTTATGCGTATACCCAAGAAATGGGCGCGTTATTTATCGCTAAGGGCCCTGCATTTAAGCAGAATATAACACTGGGTGAAATTCCAAATTTGGATGTTTACCCAACGATTGCAAAAGTGATGGGATTAAAGCTGCTCTCACCAGTGGATAGCGATGGTAAAAGTTTAGCGCAAGCGTTAAATAAGTCAGTTAATTAAGTTTGTGTTAAGTTTAAAAAGCGTAAAGTGGTTTCAAGTTCCAATCTCCCTTGGACTTAATTTCCCTTGTTGATGATTACATCATTTTACCCGCTATTATTAGCGGGTTTTTTTTATGTCAAAATTTAGCTTTTGTTGATTACGATGCGTAAGGCTTAGTTAAGGTTGGGTTAAGTTAACTCTGATTATAGTGTTTTATAAGATTTCCAATCTCCCTTGGATGTTTTCCTTGTTGTTTGAATTAATCGTCAAACACTTAAGCTCGCATTTATGCGAGCTTTTTTTTTGCTTAAAATGTAGATGCTAAAAATTAAGCGAAGGTTAATTTTAAATCAGTAAGCTGCGATTTAGAGCGTGTTGACCTTTGCTGTCTATTTCTGCAGCAGTTTGTTTGGCATTTAGATAAGGTAGAGTGATTGTAGTGTAGTTGCTCTACATAAATGAACGATAAAGACTTTGTGCTCCTGCAAAGTCACCTTACCCTACGTCCATGCAGGGCAACGTAGTATAAACGCCAAACAAGCGCTGCCTAACAGGTTCAACCCAAAGCGTTTTGTTCTTTGTTGTTGCTTCTTGACTTAGCTCGAGGCCTACAAAGCAACGGCGCGATCAAAAAGCTTTGGATTTGAACAGAATTTAGACCACAAAGATCAACACGCTCTAGTTTCTTATCTCCTTTGTTTCAAGCAACAAAAAGCCCGCATTTTTGCGGGCTTTATTATTACGTTGATTATCACTGTTCCCAGTAGGCTTGTTGTAAGCTGTCTTCGCGTTCAGGCAGGCCTCGAGTCAGTCTTGGAGAGTGTTGTACTAACACTTCATAACTAACACGGTTTGCGTATTTACTGATTTGAGAGAGCGAAGAGTAAGTTAAAGCGTTAATTTTATGCTTACTTGAATTTGGCACATTCATTTGGTGATATACATTGGCACTAATGTCATGCAATACCGCTGCAAGTGCACCATCGCCTGCACCATTAGTGTTTTTAATGTAGTCAGGTCCGCCCATGTATGGTGCTGTATGGGTATAAATTTTTACTGGGTTTTCACAGTCTTTGCGGCGCATCGCGCGTGAGTATTCGAATTTATTAAAGTCAGGAATGCTCCCTGGCATTAATTGGTGCTCGGTTTGACGTTTCCAGCAATCATCAATGTAGCTTGCTAAGAACATGCCCTGTGCACCTGCGGTGCAGATGACCATATCGACCCAATCAAGCGCTTTATCAGCTGCTAATAATGGGTCTTCAAAACCAGTAATTGCAAAACCTTCTTCTTCGTTCATGGCAAGAATATCAACATGATTTTTGACAAAGTTTTGCCACCACTGTGGATCTTGTTCAATTAAAAACTTGGTGCCCAGACTAAGCACTACTGGCACATTTGCCGCATTTGCATACTCAACAGCTTTAAGAGCTGCTTCGGTCATGGTGTCTTCACCTTCTGTTCGCATTAAATACGCAGAAATAACTAAAGCTGAAGAGTTGGCAATAAGGTCTTGAGAAATAGATTCGGGGCGAAGGCGATTCATTAACCCTGGGCTAATAGCAAAGGTGCGCTCACCACTTTCATCAATGAGGGTAAAACAGCGACCAATTGGGCCGTCGACGGGTTGTAAATGTTCTAAATCTACACGAGTCGAGGTTTTACTAACAAAGCGGTAGGCGTAGCTACCAATTTTTATGTTTTCACACATCACACCAAGCAGTACTGAACGGTCATCCGAGAGCACTGAATAATTGTGCATGGTATTACCGATTGTGCCACCTGCAAATTCATAATCAATCATATTATGATCTTTTAGGCGTGCGTAAAGTGCATTGGTGGTATCGTCGTCCATTACCTGCGACATACCGCGACGTAAACCAAATTCATCAAGAAAAGCTTGATCCACTTTGGCTTCAATATCGACCACGATTTGGTCTATTCCCACTATATAGTTACGTGCAAGTCTATTGTCTTGCGTGATCACGTTTGTAAGCGGATCTTTTTCTTCCACTGGAAAGTAGTGTTTGTGTCTGCGTCGTCCAGGAAATTTCATCTTGTTTCTACATTGCTTTGGCGTCGTGCAAAATGGCGGCGGATTATAGCCTAAAAAATAATTCAATAACTATGACATTAGCCCTTTATTTTAAAAAATTCTAAGAAAAAGAGTTAACAATGCAGGAATCTTTTTAACTTGGTAAAATATGAGCGACGTTTTTAAATTAATTCGAGTAATTATGTACCCTGAGTTTAGTGATGAATATTGGATGGCTGAAGCGCTGAAACGTGCAGATATTGCAGAGCAGCATGGTGAAATACCTGTAGGTGCAATTGTTGTGCAAGATAACCAAATTATTGCTGAAGGGTATAACTTATCAATTACTGAACATGACCCATCAGCGCATGCTGAAATGTTAGCGATTCGCCAAGCGGGTAAGAAAATAGAAAACTATCGCATGCTCGATTGTACTCTGTATGTCACTTTGGAGCCGTGTCCTATGTGCGCGGGATTACTGGTTCACAGTCGCATTAAGCGCTTAGTATTTGGTGCAAGTGATGAGAAGACAGGTTGTGCGGGCAGTATTATGGATTTAACACGACATGAAAAGTTAAATCATCAAATTGATGTGACCTCAGGAGTATTGGGTCAGCAGTGTAGCGAAAAGTTATCGTCATTTTTTAAAAGACGTCGTGCAGAAATTAAAGCCGCTAAAAAAGCGGCTAGCAGTCAAGATTAACTGTTTTCTACTTCAAGTAATAAATTAAACGCTCTGCGACGTTCAAGAATTTTTCGATGGGTATTTCGTCTAGCAATGCGACGACGAGTAGCACAGGCATTCACCGTGTTGTGCTTAATTTTGAATTTTCTACGCGTTTTTAGCATAGTTTCCCCTTAGGAAAAAATATGAAGAGCTGTTATCTGTGAAGTTTATCTTCATATATAAGTTTATTTTTTAATTGTGACACTTCTATGACAGTGTGTGCTTAGAAAGTCGATTTCAAGTGACTATGAGTTTGCAAAGTGAATTAATCGGCTTGATTTTCATCTAACCACACTAATGTATCGTAATAGCGACGAATATTATCGACGTATTTTACTGCAACATCACCACGAGCAAAGCCGTACTTAGTGTCTCGATAGTAGCGCTTTTTGATTAGCAAGGGTAAGTGTTTTTTAACATCAGCCCATTTATCAGGATCGCCGCCCGCTTTTTCGGTTAGCACGCGTGCATCTTCCATATGACCAAATCCTACATTGTAGGCGGCAAGTGCAAGCCAAGTCCGATCAGGTTCTTGAATACGGTCTGGCACGCGATTAATAAGCTTTTCTAGGTAGATACCGCCGCCGCGAATATTTTGTTCTGGCTCTAAGCGGTTTTTAACGCCAACGGATTTAGCCGTAGGTAAGGTTAACATCATAATGCCACGTACACCGGTTGGCGATTTTGCGCGAGGGTCCCACATCGATTCTTGATAACTTACAGCAGCGAGCAAGCGCCAGTCGAGACTGCGAGAATATTGCTTAAACCAATCTTTATATTTGGGCAATATATCGCGAACAGCTTCAATATAAGCGAGAGTGTTGATGTAATTAAATTGGCGTACATGACCAAAATATTTTTCTTCTAGGTTTTGCAATAAACCTGAGGTTTGAGCAAAACCAAAAAATTCTATCGTTAACGCATAAAGGCTATCATCATCACTTTGTTTAAGCATCCACGCAACAGGTTCTTCTCTCGTTACTGAAAAGGCAATACTTAGCTCAGGGTGATAGCGACGAAACAGCGCCAAAGTGTGTGAGTCGGCAATGGTATAGTCAAATTTGCCATCAATTATGCCTTGTAATAATTCCGCTTCGTCAAATTCATCCGTTTCTATCCAGCGTAAGTTTTCAAACTTACTTCTGGCTTTTAGCAAGCTGGCCGCATGGGCGCTTTTGGCTATAACCGTCACTGGGGCATCAAGTTGTGAAAAGTTGCGAGGACGTTTGCGTCCTTGTTTATACACTAGTTTTTGGCTTATCGAGCGATATTCAGGCGCGAAGCGAAACTGTTCGATACGTGAATTGTTGAGTGTAAGGCCTGACGCAAGTATGTCGATTTGTCCTTTTTCTAACTTGTTCAGCATGTCTTTTATAGAGAAAAAAGGGATGATTTCGAGCTCAGTACCAATAAAGTTAGCAAATGCTTGTGCAAGCTCATATTCAAAACCTAGCTCACCATCAGCGCTGATGTAATAAGTACTTTCACCAGCTAATGTGCCAATACGCACTTTATCTTTTTGTTTAATTTGACCAAGATGGGTTTCTGCAACAGGTTCGCTGCAAGCGGCCAGTAAAAAAATAATGATTGTAATTACAACGCGTTTAAGCACTCGAATCCTAAAATAAATTGCCCCTACTAGCTTGTTATAACAGATAAAGTCACTATCGTCACGAGGACTAATGTCCTATACATAAAAAATGAATTTGCCTATTTTTGTCTATTTTTTGATTTTTATTTAAATCTCATGTCATTTTCCACTATAATGTGCGCCCATAAATCTTCGTTCAATCCTTAACCCCGGATGAAAATACCTATGTTGATCCTACGTGGTGCACCTGCACTTTCTGATTTTAAAGTTCAAAAGATCCTTAAAACCTGCGCTGACGCCAATTTACCAGTGACTGGTGTTTACGCTGAGTTTATGCATTTTGCTGATCTAACAGCAGAACTTTCAGAGTCTGAGTTAGACAAACTAAATAAGCTATTAAAGTATGGCCCGACCATTACTGAACATACGCCTGAAGGTGCACTTATTTTAGTGACGCCGCGCATTGGTACCATTTCTCCATGGGCATCAAAGGCAACTGATATTGCTAACAACTGTGGTTTAGACAAAGTTCACCGTGTTGAGCGTGGTATTGCTTACTACGTTGAAGGTAATTTATCTGCAGAGCAATTAAATGACGTTGCTAAGCTAGTTCATGACCGTATGACAGAGTCTGTTCATAACAGCCTTGAAGATGCAGGTCAGTTATTCCGCGTTGAAGAGCCGCGCCCAATGTCATCAGTAGACATTCTTGGCGGTGGTCGTGAAGCGCTTGTGACTGCAAATGTTGAGCAAGGTTTTGCATTAGCTGATGACGAAATTGATTACCTAGTAGAAAACTTCACAAAACTAGGACGTAACCCGAACGACATCGAGCTATTCATGTTCGCACAGGCGAACTCAGAGCACTGTCGTCACAAAATTTTCAACGCTGATTGGACAATCGACGGCGTAGAACAGCCTAAGTCGCTGTTCAAAATGATCAAGAATACTTACGAAACGCACCCAGAAAACGTACTGTCTGCTTACAAAGATAACGCAGCGGTAATGAAGGGTTCTAAAGCGGGTCGTTTCTTCCCTAATAAAGAAGGTGAGTACAGCTACAATCAAGAGAACATTGAAATCTTGATGAAGGTTGAAACGCATAACCACCCAACGGCAATTGCACCATTCTCTGGCGCATCGACTGGTTCTGGCGGTGAAATCCGTGACGAAGGCGCAACAGGCCGTGGTTCTAAGCCAAAGGCAGGTCTAGTTGGTTTTACTGTATCTAACCTTCGCATTCCAGGTTTTGAGCAGCCGTGGGAAACTAACTTTGGTAAGCCTGGCCGTATCGTTGATGCATTAGACATCATGATCGACGGCCCACTTGGTGGCGCGGCATTTAACAACGAATTTGGTCGTCCTAACCTACTTGGTTACTTCCGTACTTACGAAGAAAAAGTTAACAGCCACAACGGTGAAGAGGTACGTGGTTACCACAAGCCAATCATGCTTGCAGGTGGTCTAGGTAACATTCGTACTGAACACGTACAAAAAGGTGAAATCCCTGTAGGCGCTAAGCTAATTGCGCTAGGCGGCCCTGCGATGAACATCGGTCTGGGTGGTGGTGCTGCATCATCAATGGCATCAGGTCAGTCAAACGAAGACTTAGACTTTGCCTCTGTACAGCGTGAAAACCCAGAGATGGAACGCCGTTGTCAGGAAGTTATCGACAAGTGTTGGCAGCTAGGTGACGAAAACCCAATCGCGTTTATCCACGATGTGGGCGCGGGTGGTCTTTCAAACGCATTCCCTGAGCTTGTAGACGACGGTGGCCGTGGTGGTAAATTCCAACTACGTAACATCCCGAACGATGAGCCGGGCATGGCACCACACGAAATCTGGTGTAACGAATCACAAGAGCGTTACGTATTGGCTGTCGCGGCAGAAGACTTCGCACGTTTTGAAGAAATTTGTAAGCGTGAGCGTGCACAGTACGCTGTAATTGGTGAAGCAACAGAAGAGCGCCACCTAACAGTTGCAGATAGCCATTTTGATAACAACCCAGTTGATCTTCCTCTTGAAGTACTACTTGGTAAAGCACCTAAGATGCATCGTGATGTTGAGTCAAAGCAAGTTGAAGGTGAAGCACTTAAAACAGATAGCATTGACGTACTCGATGCTGCTAAGCGTTTACTTCGTCTACCAACTATCGCTGAGAAAACATTCCTTATCACCATTGGTGACCGTACGGTAACTGGTTTAGTAGCACGTGACCAAATGGTTGGTCCATGGCAGGTACCAGTAGCAAACTGTGCTGTAACAGCTGCAGCGTTTGACACTTACCACGGTGAAGCTATGTCAATGGGTGAGCGCACGCCTGCGGCACTTCTAAACTATGGTGCATCAGCACGTTTAGCAGTAGCAGAAGCGTTAACGAACATTGCTGGCGCAAACATTGGTGGTCTTGAGAACATCAAGTTATCTGCAAACTGGATGGCAGCAGCGGGTCACCCTGGTGAAGACGCAGGTCTTTACGAAGCTGTTAAAGCTGTGGGTGAAGAGTTATGCCCAGCACTTGGTCTAACGATTCCAGTTGGTAAAGACTCAATGTCAATGAAGACAACATGGCAAGATGACGGTGAAGATAAAGCGGTTACAGCGCCTCTTTCTCTAGTAATCACTGCATTTGGCCGTGTAGAAGACATTCGTAAAACAGTTACACCTCAGCTTCGTACAGATAAAGGTGACTCAAGCCTAATCCTAGTTGACTTAGGTGCCGGTCAAAACCGTATGGGTGCATCAAGCCTTGCACAGGTTTACAAGCAGCTTGGTGATAAGACGCCTGACGTTGATAGCCCAGAGCTATTAAAAGGCTTCTACAACGCAATGCAAGCACTTGTTGCTGACGAGAAGCTCCTTGCTTACCACGACCGTTCAGACGGTGGTTTATTTACAACTGTCGCTGAAATGGCATTTGCTGGTCGCACAGGTGTGACTGTAAACCTTGATAACCTAACAGGCTCTGATATCGAAGCACTTTATAACGAAGAACTAGGTGCGGTTATTCAGGTTTGCAACGACGACCTTGCAGCAGTTGAAGCTATTCTTGCAGATAACGGTCTTGCGGCAATCAGCCACACTATCGGTGTACTAAACACTGAAGACAAAATTATCTTCAACCGTGGCGGCGAAGTTGTACTTGCAAATACGCGTACTGAACTTCGTACTATTTGGGCTGAAACAACCTACAAGATGCAAGCACTTCGTGATAACCCTGAGTGTGCTAAGCAAGAATTTGATGCTAAGTTTGACGAAAAAGATCCGGGTCTTAACGTTAAACTAAGCTTTGACCTAAACGAAGACGTAGCTGCACCTTACATTGCTACAGGTGCTAAGCCTAAGATGGCAATCCTACGTGAGCAAGGTGTTAACTCTCACGTTGAAATGGCAGCAGCATTTAACCGTGCAGGTTTTGCTGCAGTTGACGTGCACATGAGTGATATTCTTGAAGGTCGCCTAACGCTAGAAGAGTTTAAAGGCCTTGTAGCATGTGGTGGTTTCTCTTACGGTGACGTACTAGGTGCTGGTGAAGGTTGGGCTAAGTCAATTCTTTTCAATGACATGGCACGCGATCAGTTCCAAACATTCTTTGAGCGTCAAGACACGTTCAGCTTAGGTGTGTGTAACGGCTGTCAGATGTTATCAACTCTGAAAGAGCTTATCCCGGGTACTGAACACTGGCCACGTTTTGTAACTAACAAGTCAGAGCGTTTTGAAGCACGTTTCAGCCTTGTTGAAGTACAAGAAAGTCCGTCAGTATTCTTCCAAGGTATGGCTGGCTCGCGTATGCCAATCGCGGTATCTCACGGTGAAGGTCATGCTGAGTTTGCAAATGATGCGGCAGTTAAAGCAGCGCTTGCGTCTGGCACAGTTGCAGTTCAGTACGTTGATAACTTTGGTAAGCCTACTACGCAGTACCCGAACAACCCGAATGGTTCACCTGAAGGTATTACCGGTATCACGTCAACAGATGGTCGCGCAACAGTCATGATGCCACACCCTGAGCGTGTATTCCGTGCAGTTGCTAACTCTTGGCACCCAGATGAGTGGAAAGAAGATAGTCCATGGATGCGCATGTTCCGCAATGCACGTAAGAATGTTGGGTGAGACTGAACCGAAACGAATTTTCGCAGTTAGTCGAACGCTTTTCAGGGAGGAAAAGCCGGGCCGCAGCTTCAGGACGAATTAGTCTGCACTGCCTCAACTTGATTTAATTGAAAGGTCACTTCGGTGGCCTTTTTTGTTTTTTAAGAAAGCTAACTCTTGGCAGCGATACCCAAAAGAAGAGTGGAACGATGACAGCCCATGGATGCGCATGTTCCGCAACGCACGTAAGAACGTGGGTTAATTGAGAACTCTGTAGTATAAAAAAGGTCACTTCGGTGGCCTTTTTTGTTTTTGAAAAAGCAGTTTCCTAAACAGTTTTTAACTTGATAGTATTTTGATTTGTACCCAAGACCAATAAATTAGGGAATAAGATGAAAAAATGTATGTTATTAGCTTCAATTGCGGTGGCTGTATGTTCAACGCAGGTTGCTGCAGTCGATTTATCAAGTATTGTGAAGGACCCAACAGCTAAACAGAAAACAGTTCAGCCATCATCAAGTGTTTTGGCTGGCTTAGCTGCACAGCAACTTGGGTTATCTGAAGAGTCAGTAAATGCAGGTCTTGGTGCACTGTTAAAAGTCGCGAAAGATCATATCAATGTTGATGATTTTGGTTTAATTAGTAAAGCCCTTCCTGATATGAATTCATATTTAGAGGCTGCGCCTAAGTCGTCAACATCGTCACTATCTTCGATGCTAGGTGGTAGTGATAGTTCAGGGAAAAAGGCATTAAGTCTAGGTTATTTAGACAGTGCGTTTGAAAGTATTGGCATTCCAAAAGAGCAAGTGCCTATGCTAATCGGCACGCTTACGGGATATCTTGCACAAAATGGCTATAGCAAAGAAGCTGAAATGCTTAAACAAGGGTTAAGCTTTTTATAAAATGGCAACCCGTTTATTCAAGTTACTGCCACATCACTAACACTTAACAAAGTGTTTTTAGGTCGAATTGTTGCAGGTTTTGAGTAAGCTAGATAATAAAAAAGCCACTATATTAGGTGGCTTTAGCAGGAAATTATAAGGTAAAAATTACAGGTGAATGATGCTATCTGCGTTGCCGTCAGGATCACCAGATGCGCGTCCGTCTGTACTTGGGTTGCCATTGCGCATCATTATTACAGCACATGCCGCAGGCGATGCCATTGAAGTACCAGACATTGTGGTTGTACCGCCACCTGCTTTTGTTGATAAAATACTTACCCCCGGGGCTGCATAATCAACAGGCGGGTTGCCATAGTTAGAGAAGCTTGCAAAGCGATCGTTTGAATCAGTTGCAGAAATCGTATAAACGCGGTTACCTGATGCACTTGCAGGCGATACGTTACCAGCATGCTGGCTTTCGTTACCAGCAGCTACCACAAAAAATGCACCTGATTGCTGCGCAGCCGCTTCAACCGCATCGTTTAACTCTTGATTAAAGCCTCCACCTAAACTCATATTTGCACAATCTCCGGCATTCGCGTTCGCACCTACATGATCAATGCCCGCTAATACGCCTGACCAACTACCGGAACCGCGTGCATTCAATACTTTAACTGGAATAACCGTTGCTCCAGCAGCTACACCTACAACATCAATCTCATTATTAATTGCAGCAATAGTACCTGCTACGTGAGTACCATGACCATTTTTATCATCCATACCTGCATCACGGCCTGAAGTAAACGCGGTGTAACCACGGCTTGCATCTACATTAAGATCTGGGTGGTCTAAATCAATACCTGAATCGAGTACCCATGCGCTGTAACCAGAACCATCAACAGGACCACCAACACGGCTAACACTCCATGGTGTTGTTTGGTTATTAGAACCACCGCCGCCAGGCTTACCGCCTTTAGGGTTTGCATACACTTTACCATCTGGTGTAAAACGCATTACATCACTGTTACCGGCAAATTTTTGTTTTGCTTTGTCACAACTCATGTTTACAGCCATCCCCTTTATTGAGTTGCTATAAATGTGTTTTGCTTTCGCATTTGCACTAGCCACCATACCGCGCGCTTTACCTTCAACATCAAACTTAGAAATTGAATCGTTAAAACGCACAATACAGGTATTGGCAATTTCCATATCATCAGATGCACCATTACTGGTTGGTTGATTTGCTAGTGCATAGCTTGATGAAAGGGCAAATGAGATAGCGAGCGTGAGAGATTTTTTATTCATTATGTATCCTGTTTTATTGTTATTAGTTTGGTTAACTTTTTGTTAACAAAAAACAGTGTAGTAGAGTGTTTCTGAATTGAAAACAAAAAGCCACCTTATTAGGTGGCTTTTATTAGCAGAGTGTAAGGTATTATTTACGCCTAAATCTTCTTAAAGTAATTGAAATTAGAGCAAATAATCCAATTAACGGCAGTGAACCACCGCTTGATGAACTTGTGTTTTCAGCGGCATTGTTATCTGGCGCAGAAGAGCGACTTGCATCAAGTGGGTATGCGTCTTGTGCATCACTTACGCCATCACCATCATCGTCGGTATCGGCATTGTTACCAATACCGTCACCATCGGTATCAACAGATTCGGTCTCATCAAGTGGGAAAGCATCTTGGCTGTCAGCAACGCCATCGTTATCATCATCTGTATCGGCGTTGTTGCCTATGCCATCACCATCTGTATCAACTGATTCTGTGGCATCGAGTGGGAAAGCGTCCTCATTATCTGAAATCCCATCGTTATCATCATCAGTATCTGCGTTGTTACCTATGCCATCACCATCTGTATCAACTGATTCAGTTGCATCAAGTGGGAAGGCATCTTCATTGTCGTTCACACCGTCGTTGTCGTCATCAGTATCTGCATTGTTGCCGATACCATCGCCATCTGTGTCTAGCCATTCAGTTGCATCAAGCGGGAATGCATCATCATCATCAAGATAACCGTCGTTATCGTCATCGATATCTGAGTTGTTGCCAGTGCCGTCTTCATCGGTATCAACCCACTCGCTTGGATCTAGAGGAAATGCATCTTCTTCATCTGAATGGCCATCACCATCATCATCGGTGTCGGCGTTGTTGCCAATGCCATCACCATCGGTATCTAACCATTCAGTTGGATCTAGCGGGAAGGCATCCTCAGTATCTAAATAGCCATCGTTATCATCGTCGGTATCGGCATTGTCACCCAGCCCATCACCATCACTATCTAACCATTCTTGTGAGTTATATGGGAAGGCATCAACATCATCGTTATAACCATCATTATCATCATCTGGATCTGTATCGTTTGGAATACCGTCATTATCGGCATCGTTAACATCACCAGAATCAGTACCAAATTTGAAGTAATCATTTAATGTGTGGACGACGTCATTACCCATAGAAGAAGTAGTCGTAATGCGTATATCGGCATCAAAACTACCTTCAACTAAGTCTAACGGGATAGAGACAAAACTATCATCATCAATAGAATAATCGAGCACTTGCCATTCACTATCGTTTAAACGCATTTCAACAGATTTAAGGTTAAGTGACCCATCCTGCTCCAAAGTTAGCGTTGAATCTATTTTATTGACAATATGGTGAGCATAAAGCTTGTCCGCATGCTTCAAAGAAATATAATCAGCAGTCGTTACAATATCGCTATCCGCTAAATTAAATGTCAGAACAGAAGTGCTGCTTGAATCGAAATAATTATTTTTATAACTGATGGTATACAGTAGCTTTTCGCAATTAGCTTCTGGACGTTCAGCAGTGGCGTGATAGTAAGAGATACTGCCGCTACTTAATAATTCACGTTTACCTTCTTCATTCTCACAATAAAAACTGTAATTGGCTTCAGGGTTATTAGTATTTCCTTGATGGTCAGAAAATAATACTCTGTCCCAGCGGCTGGGTGAATGCACTAGCTTCGAATCAGAAACATTAATAGTGCCGTTAAAATAACGCCTACTGGTCTCAGAGAAGTTTAATTCATTGCTATCTGAGGTTTGCACAGGTCTATCACTGTATATGCGCAACTCTCCTGATTCATTTAAATCAAACAAATTTGAATATATTGAGTTTGAGTGCCTGCCTTGAATTGGATCATATTTGTATGTAACGAATTGCTTAAAGTCGATAAAATCATTTTGCTGCGGCTGATAGATATTTATTTTATTAATTTTCGAGTCTACCTGCTGTGTAAGCGAATTTGTGTTTCTGTCACTTATACTAAACTGATCTACTTTTTCTGGGTTAGGAGGCAGTATATTGATAACGCTTAGGGAAGAGAGATCTATATCGATATCACTGGCAACTGAGATACCATCAATAATTTTTCGGCTATGTAAATAATAGCCTTCTTCTGATGCGCTCTCGGAAAATTTAAAGTGTGATGACATTTTAAATTCATGAGTATTAGCAATTTCACCCAAGGCTAAATAAATATGTGTGAATTCATTTGGAAAATAACCCCAACCAAAACCACGAGTTCCTGTCCAAAAATCCGTTGAACCATAAAAGTTATGTGTTTTTGACAATATATTATCGCCACTGTGGTTAGTAGCGCTATTAATCCCTGTAATATTAGTTAATTGATTAACATCTAATAAAAACTCTGTGGTTTCGGTTAGTTCAAGCTGGTGTGAGGAAGCACCATATTTTAATTTTGCTACATCAGGGGCAACAGTAATGTCACTCGTATCTAAATCGAAATAAGTGGCGCTAATAAAAATGCTGCTGCCTGGGGAGTTAAGTTCAACGGGACTAAAAGCATCAAGATAATAGCTCGTCATTCTTCCAAGTTCATCGATGATCGTGGCACTTACTTGGCTTGGCGAATTAGTCTTAAGAGTCAGTTTTACGCTGTGTTCAAAGTAAGTTGGAATACGCAGTTCATCGGTATCTGATGAAATAGTGATATTGGAAAAGTGAATACCTGCACTGCTAGTAGCAAATGGTATTGCGGTTGTATCTGGCACCGTAAGGTCAAAATTTAAAGTGTGCGATGAATTAGCCGGTAAAGTGAAGCTTGTTTCTGAAAAGCTGATAGTCGCACCAGTTGGCAACCCATCACCAGCTGTTATTTGATAATTTTTCTCATCACCTGAATGGTTATTAATGGTAATTGAGCGAGTGCTACTCCAGCTATTTGATGCGGTGTCGAGTTTACCAAAGTTGATTGCAGTATCGTTGGCTGTTGTCGTGGCTTTGATACTTTTTTCAATATCCATTCGCCCAGGGCCTTGTGCAAGAGGGTCTGAACCAATATTTATCGCGCCAGCTGCGAGTAATTGTGTTGCTTTCTTTGATGATAAGCTTGGGTCGTTTTGTTTTAATAATGCAATTGCGCCTGCAACATGTGGTGCAGCCATACTTGTGCCGCTGTTATATCCGTATTCACTATTTGGCAAAGTTGAGTTGATGCTACTTCCCGGCGCTGTAATTTCAGGTTTATTAAAAATTTCGGTTTGAGTCGCTTTGGATGAGAAATCAGATATGGCGTCTTGTTTCGTTGATGATGCAACGGTAATGGCTTTTTCAGCTGCGGCGGGAGAGCTTGCGTTAATGGCCCCGTAATAGCCGTCATTACCTGCGGCAACGACAACAATCACACCTGCATCCACAGTATTGTTTGTTGCGATGCTTAGAGGGTCGGTTGCACTACCACCACCGCCTAAGCTCATATTCACAATATCTACAGCGTCATCTGTATTGATATCACCATCAGGGTCAACAGAGCGCTCTAGGGCAGCAATAATGCCGCTGGTTGCGCCTGAACCATAGTCACTGAGAACTTTATATGCATGAAAAGTCACATCAGGTGCTACACCTTTTAATGTTCCATTTGCACCAACAATACCTGCAACATGAGTACCATGACCGTGACCATCCATAGGGTCGTTATCATTATTTACAAAATCATAGCCATGGGTAATACGGCAGTTTTCGCCTAAACAGCCGCCTAGGTCGACATGATTGTAGTCAATCCCCGTGTCGAGAATAGCAACGGATATCCCTTTACCTGTAATGGTTTCACTATTTGCATCAGTCATTGCCCAAATCAAAGGGGCATTTACAAGCGATACACTTTCACTTAAATCAATCGACTTAATTGTATCGGGTGAAACGCGTTTAACATTGGGTAGTTGTTTGATGGCATTTAACGACGTTTTGTCAGCTTCAATCACAATAGCATTGCTTGTTCTTGAAAAGCGGCTAAGTAACTTAATGTTTTTATTTATGCTTTGTATTTGCTGAATCGTTGCTTGCTGGTCGGTTTCTATTCTTGCTTGGGCTTGCTGTAATTGAGAACGAATAATTGATTCTTGTGTTGCCGATGAGGTTTTTGAATTTAAAAACTGCTTAGTAACATTGTTCTTTATTTGGTGCTTTGCTTGTATTAAAGGTGCATTGTGAAGTTCTACGATGAAACGTTCTTTTTCAAAACGTCTGTATACTTTTTGCGATATTACTTTGCCATCTTTGTCAGTGACATGAAAAACGCTGCTAACGATTCCAGGTTCTTTAGTTATTTTTTGTGTATCGTTTCCGACAGTTATATATTGAGTTGCAGACGCATAAAGCGCACTAGAGACAGAAAGGGCGCACAGAGAGACCGCGAAGAGTCCCTTTTTCGCTAAAATTGACATAATAATCCGTTAGTTATTTATAATTTTTTGTAATAGTTTTGTAAAATTCTATCGTTAATTGTTTCTAATTTCTAGACTAAATTCCCTAAACACAAGTACTTAACTTCTAAATAATCATCTAGTCCGTAGTGTGATCCCTCGCGGCCATAACCGGACTGTTTTACACCACCAAATGGGGCGGCGGCATTTGAAATAATGCCTTCATTAATACCAATCATGCCAAACTTTAACTGATTGGCTGTGTGCATAATGCGATTAATGTTTTGGCTATAAAAATAAGCGGCGAGGCCATACTCAGTATCGTTGGCTTGTTTAATAACTTCTTGCTCATTTGTGAAAGTAAAGATGGTTGCAACAGGGCCGAAAATCTCGTTTTGTGCAATCTCCATAGAATTAGTGCAGTTGGTTAAAATGGTTGCAGGGTAACCTGTTGCACTTGCTTCACCTAGATAGTGTAAAGTTGCACCTTGGCTAATGGCGTTATTTACTAACGTTGATACTTTATCGATTGCAGCTTTATTAATAAGTGGGCCAAGTTGCACATCCTCTAAGCCATTACCTTGTTTTAACTGTTTTAATTTTTCTGTGAAGATCTCTAAAAATGGCTGTTTAATGGATTCGGCAAGATAAATTCGATTAGCACATACACAGGTTTGCCCAGCATTTCTAAATTTTGCGGCAATTAACCCTGTGGCTGCTGCCTCTAAATCAGCATCGTCAAACACAATAAAGGGCGCGTTTCCACCAAGCTCCATCGACACACGTTTTACCGTTGACGCCGCCTGCTTGGTGAGTAACTTCCCCACTGCTGTAGAGCCGGTAAAACTAAATTTGGCAATATCTGGGTGTGTTGTTAATACTTCGCCGATGGCCTTAGCATTAGTACCTACAACCACATTAAAAACACCGTTGGGTATGCCCGCTTGTAGGCTTAATTCAGCCATAGCAAGTGCGCTTAATGGCGTAAGCTCAGATGGTTTAACAATAAAACAGCAGCCTGCTGCAAGTGCTGCGGCGGCTTTACGGGTGATCATGGCATTAGGGAAATTCCATGGGGTAATGGCTGCAACTACGCCAACAGGTTGCTTTGTGACAATAATTTGCTGCGAGTTACTGAGTGCAGGCATGGTATCACCATAAACACGCTTAGCTTCTTCACTAAACCATTCAATATAGCTAATGCCGTATTTGATTTCACCGCGCGCTTCAGCTAGCGGTTTACCTTGCTCCAAAGTGAGCAATAACGCCAAGTCTTCTAAATTTTCCGTGAGTAAATTCGCCCATTTTTTTAAATATTCGCTACGCTCATTTGCCGTGGTGTTTTGCCATGCTAATTGAACATTTTTAGCTGCAATAACTGCTTTTTCAACATCGCTAGGGTTAATATCAGCTACTTGTGTCAGCACACTGTTATTAAACGGGTTTACCACATCAAATGTAGCACTGCTCTTGAGCCAATTTCCATTGATAAAGCTACTATTTTTAACTAATGAGTTATCCGTTAATTGTTTTAGGCTAGAGGTTGTCACGGCTAAGTTCCTGTGGTTGTAAAATACTGTCATCGTAAACATAAAAATGTTCACTTGATGCCTGCTGCCACCAGATGCTCCAATTGCCAAGTGGTTTATTTTCTAAAATTTCACCTTCGTGCAGAGGCTTAATAAGGCTACCTACTGACATTAATAATCCATAGGGTGAGCGACGTTTCACCATTTGTGGCAGTAGTTTATCTGGGTCATCTAGTCCCATACTACCAAGTAATTCGTAAAAAGCGTGCAAGGTGTTTTTATGAAAGTTTTTAACTCGTTCACTCTTGCTTTCAATATCAATGGCTTTGGCGCGAGCTGGATCCTGCGTAGCAATGCCCGTAGGGCATTCATTGGTGTTACAACTTCGCGATTGAATACAACCTAAGGCCATCATCATGGTGCGTGCTGCGTTAACACTGTCAGCACCGAGTGCTAGTTTAGCGAGTAAATCAAATGCTGATGCCGTTTTACCTGCAGCAATAAGTGATATTTTATCGCGAATGCCAAGTCCAATTAATGCATTGTGAATTAAATAAATACTCTCTAAGCACGTCATACCTAAGCGGTTTGAAAACTCAACAGGGGCAGCACCTGTACCACCTTCGGCACCATCAATAGTGATAAAATCAGGGTAAATATCCATTTCTAACATGGCTTTGCAAATTGACAAAAACTCGGCAGGGTTTCCTAAGCAAAGCTTAAAACCAACCGGTTTTCCTTGGCTTAGCTCACGAAGCTCAGCAACAAAATTAAGTAGTTCTTTTGGGGTTTTACATTTAGGGTGCGCGGCAGGAGAAATACAGTCTTTATCTTGGTCAATTAAACGAATACGGGCAATTTCTTCAGTGATTTTTGCTTTTGGTAGAACACCACCATGGCCGGGCTTAGCGCCTTGTGAAAGCTTAATTTCAATCATTTTAATTTGTGGTAGGGCGCTCTTTTCGCGAAATATATCAGCATTAAAGTCGCCATTTGGTGTGCGGCATGCAAATAAGCCAGAACCAATTTGCCATACAATATCCCCACCGTGTTTTAAATGATAAGGGCTTAAGCCGCCTTCGCCTGTATTGTGGCTAAAGCCCCCTTTTTTTGCGCCAAGGTTAAGCGCTTCAATTGCATTACTGCTGAGCGAGCCAAAGCTCATGGCCGAAATATTTAAACGTGATGCTGAGTAAGGTTGCTTGCAGTCTGGTCCGCCGATCAAGGTACGCTTATGTTCTTCTTTTACGTCACACGGTGCCAATGAGTGCCACAAGCTTAAATAATTTTCTTCGAGTAAGTCTCTTTGTGTACCAAATGCAATGGTATCTCTTACTGATTTTGAGCGTTGGTAAACCAGTGAACGCTGCTCGCGATTAAAAGGCTTTTCTTCTGTGTCGTTAGCAATAAAATATTGCTGAATTTCAACGCGAAAGGATTCCAAAAAGTAACGAATGTAAGCAACAACAGGGTATAAACGATTTAAGTTACGCTTTGAGAAAAAGACATCATAAAAGCCTATTACACTGTAAATCAGTGAAAAGACAAAAAGAATGAAAGTAAGATCATCTGCGTGGTATTGCCACAGAAAGAATGTAATTAGGTTGCCTAAGGTAAGTATTAACCAATAGGCTTTTTGCATAATTGTCATATTGTTTACTCTTATTTTGCTGACGGATGTCTATAAGAGCTTCAGGATTGGCACAATACCAACTCGGGCAACCCTTGCACTCATTATTGATTTTGCATAATAACGTGTGTTTTGTCACTGAAAGAAAAAGGAAATCATGGCGATTTCCTTTTATTCATAATGGGTTGGGACCCAAATATCTAACTGATTTTAAAATTAGCGAGCAAGCTTTCGCCATACTTCGGTTTCTTCTGTGCCATTCACCATGCCTTTGTGGTGCCAGTAAATCACCTCTTGCCCGTGTTCTTGTTTTGTTTCAAGCCAGCCTTTGAAGGTGAACACTTTACCTTGGTGCTCATTTGATGTGCCTTGTTCGATATGTTCACTGTACTTATCACCATCAAGGGTGAATTTACCTGCTAAATAGCCTAAGAATTCGCCTTGCTGCATATTGTTTAAGGCAAATTTATCGCCCTTTACGGTTTTGATTGCGACAAGCGTAGCGTTATCTGCTTTCAATATTTCACCTGAAGGCGTTTTGTATTCGCCTTTAATAAATTGCCAATCACCTTCATATTGGTGAGCAATGGCATTTGATACAAAAAGCGCGAGCGTTAGGCATAGTCCTTTAATTAAATTCATTGGTATTTCCTGTCATTAAAATTTGGTAACAGTTAATACTAAAGCCCTTTTAAAAAGTAGTGTTAGAATCACAAATCAGAAAAAAATAAGAAAAATAAAACCATTATTTATCGGTTTTATCTCATCACAGGAGTACTCGAATGCAACCTACCTCAAGTCGCCTTAATTATGCGTTTATCACCGAAGATGACCTCGAAGATTTATACCAACTCGACCAAGACCCTGCCGTGATGAAGCACCTTAATGGTGGTAAACCAACTACCATGGAAGAAAAGAAAACCATTTTTTTACCGCGCATGGCTAAATATGCCAATAAAGAAAAAGGTTGGGGCCTTTGGAAAGTTAACATTAAAGAGTCGGGTGAGTTTATTGGTTGGATTTTAGTAAGGCCAATGCATTTCTTTAATGATGAAACTGATACCGAATGGCATAACCTTGAACTAGGCTGGCGTTTTAAGCAAAGCTCATGGGGGAAAGGGTATGCAACCGAAGCAGCTAATGCTTTAGTGGAGCAAATTGCGTTAATGCCAGAATACACCTATATCAGTGCTATCGCAGTGAAAGAAAACCTCGGCTCGATTGCGGTAATGGAAAAGCTCGGTATGAGGTTTGTGAAAGAGTATATGCATAGCGATCCGTTAGGGGATATTCCAGCAGTGCATTATGAAAGGGAACTTTGATTATTTGATGTTGTTTGCAGAGAATGTTATCAGCTGTTATTTGGATTGGCCCTGTGTCAGAATCTCATATTGGTGGCGTTTAGTCTTTGCTACTGTACAAATTTGAAAGCGTATTTGTCGCGCTGGCGACGGCAGCATCCGTGCTTTATATCTAGCGTCATTCATTTTGCTCTAAAACTGATAAGATGCTTTCTACAGATGCAATCGTATATATCTGTTAGTGTATTTGTCGCGCTGGCGACAGCAGCCAAAGGGAGGCTAACGCCGGCCTCCCTTTGGAATCCCTCGGCGCCCCAAAAATCAAACTGATTCTTCAAACATAATTTAAATGTGAACTTAAACGCCATGAATCGGCATCCATGCCTCAGCATGGCTTGCTCGACCGCTTCGCTCCCTGTCTCGCATTATTCATTTAAATAATGTTTTCAGGTTTGATTTAATGGGTGAGGGTGTAAACCTTGAAGCTGTATAAAAGGTTTAGGCAGTGTGGTGCAAGATGCATGACTTGACCTCAAAATTGACTATTGATTCTTCTGAAATTGTTTACGTTTAAGGAATAAAGCAACACCAAGAGCAATACCAAATAAAGTGGAAAAAGGAAAACCTAAAACTAAAACTACAGAGATGAAAGTTAAAAAGTAATAATAAGGTTTAGAGCGATAATTAGTAAACAATAAAACCGCCATTGCAAACAGCCAACCAGGCAATGCCATAAAACAATAAACAACGTAGTTAACTAGTGATTGACTGATATGGGCAGACATAAGTTTCGGGTCACCAACCCCATTAGGAGTTAATGTTTGAACGCCTTCATAAAGGGAAGCGCCTGTTTTATAAATGCCAATAAATATAACTAGCATAGATAAACTTGCCATAGCTAAAACGAAACTAGACTTTGAGTGTTTAATAGATTGGGAATTTGAATTTTCGATGATGATACTTCCTCTGTATACTTAACGCCTCGCATAACGGGCTAATAATGCTTGGCTAAAATTAGCGACGAAGGAGCGCAAGCCAAGCTTTTAGCGTCCTTTTGAGTAACTTGTTAGTTGCCGTTTAGTTTACCCAACGAGGTGATACTTCAAAGGAAAAATCATTAAAAGCAGTACCCGCGACAAACAATAAAACGACGATAATTAGTGAAAACCTAATATCATTTCGCTTTTTAACAAGTAAATCAGAATTTGCGGCTTCACACGCTTTACCGAAAATGACAGGCCACAAGTATGTGAACATTTGTCTGTAAAGATCTATGAATTCTGGCTCGTTCCACTCGCGCCAATGCATAGGAGCCTCAGTTTTCCAAGTTTCTATGAAAACACTTACACTTTTAATAAAAGCCAGGATGGACAAAATAAAAAGGCAGATTACCAAAGTTTGAAACATGAACTATCCTTGAGGCAACTAACGCTTTTGTAAGGGGCGCGTGTAGTTTACGCGTCCCAGCCCAACTCGTTGGGCGAACTTAACAAACTTGTTAGAGGAACTACTCACCAAGATGTCCATCAATATTCTGTGACTGAAGTTGCTCTAGCCAATTATCACGGTTTTCCATTATCTCGTTGAAGTTAACCTGCTCAGCAAATGGAATTCGATGAGAGTAAAAAATTGATTTAACCGATTCATCATCATCTCGATAAAATCGATTTATCACGTACTCATAATGTGATTTGTCAGGAGCTAACAGAAGCATGCGGAAGTATACTTCTTCCTTTGCTTTTGAGGTGTCGGACTGAAGTATATCTGGCTTCAGAGTGAACATTGGCTTAACGCTGTTTATGTAGCCCGGGAGAACTTCTTTTAGTGCTGTTTTCCCTTTGTACTTCCGCACAGTAATCATTGTAGACCAAGACTCCAATGATTGACCTTCCGCAAGTAGTTCAACTGTATGAACACCATCATCCTTATTATTCCAGACTTCGCAAAAGTCTTTATCGTTGAATTTTATACAATTGCTCGCCAAAAGAGACTGCGAACAAAATACAATTGCGAGGGTTAACATCCGTTTCATAATTAGTTCCTCTAACAGTTTATTAAGAGGCAAGTTGCCTCTTTTTTGAACGCAATATCGCCTGTTTACATTCTGAAGCAATTTATAACACTAATAATTAGTTGTTACTAGTCAGATGGTTATTTGAAAACTAACATTTTATCAGTTGCAGAAATCGGGCAAATTGCCCCTTAATATTATTAAGGGGGAAATAATCATTAAGAAATGGAATAGGCATATTTTTTCTTCTAACAACTAAGAGTTTGAAATGTGCATTGAGTAATTTATTCAATGACAGTTCCTAGCACAATTACGACCTAGAAAGCTGTTGCTAAGATTCATTTCCGCTTTTATCAAACCCGAAAATCAAGTTTGAATTGATAATGCGAGACAGGGCGCGAAGCGGTTGAGCAAGTCATGCTGAGGCATGGATGCCGATTCAGGGCGTTTATCATAAGATTCAAATTTGTTTTGAGGATTAAGTTTGATAGTGCGGTCGCCTTTCTTTTGGTTACTTTATCTTTGGCGAAGCAAAGAAAAGTAATATGGAGCCCATGGATGGGCTTTATGAAATACAAGGAGGTGGGATTGTCTTATGCAGCAGAAACTATATGTAATAAAGACAAATGCTTAATAAAATTACACCAAGCCAAATTCTTTACCAATTCCATCCCTAATCAATCTCCTCTACAATTTAACCAGTACCCACCACACCTATAGGCACATAATTTGAAAATTCACTTTTTAGGCACTTCGTCAGCATGTCCGTCACTTAATCGTAATGTGAGTGCAACGGCGGTGAGTTTTGACTCGACTAAGTCGTGGTTGCTGGTGGACTGTGGTGAGGGCACGCAGCATCAAATTTTAAAAAGTGAACTCGCAAGCTATCACCTATCAGTGATTTTAATTACCCATTTACATGGTGATCATTGCTATGGCTTGCCGGGGTTAATTGCTTCTATTTCTCTGGCGGGGCGAAAAGAGCCAGTGCATTTAGTGGCGCCGAAAGCGGTGATTGATTTTGTATTAAGCGCACTTAAATTTACTCAAATGGAAACTGGTTTTGAGTTAATTTGCCTTGAGATTGAAGGGCTAGAACAGGCGCTTGATTTTAGCTTTTGCCAAGTGTCTATTCACCCATTAAAACACCGCGTACCGAGTGTTGCCTTTAAAATAACGGAGCGAAATATTCCGCGTAAATTGCATCTTGATAAGTTGGCCAATGACGGTATTGCAACGGGTAGCCATTATAATTTGCTGCAAAAAGGAGGCGATGTTGAATACCAAGGTAAGTTGTTACGCGCTGAAGAATATAGTTTTCCTAGCTGGCAGCCGCGTAAGGTGATTATTTGTGGCGATAACGAAAAGCCAGCATTGTTATCCAATGCGGTTGAAGATATCGATTTACTGGTGCATGAAGCGACGTTTACTCATAGTGATTTACATAAAGTTGGGATGCATACCGGGCATAGTGATGCCAAACGCATTGCTGAATTTGCCGAGTTATACCATATTCCGCGCCTTGCGCTGTTTCATTTTTCAAGCCGCTACCATGGCGAAGGCATGTTAGAACCGCTAGCAAACGAGGCAAAAAGCCACTTCAATGGCGAGTTAGTATTGGCATTTGATGGCTTAGTCGTTGAAATTGACAAACAAAAGCGCGTGTTAAGCGACTTGTCATAGAAATGACCTGTCACCAAGTGGCTAAATGGTTTAAAATAAAAGCACTTTCATAGATAGTGCGAATTCATGCCGAAAAAAGATCCTTATTTAGACCGCGAACAACAAAAATACGACAATCCAGTGCCGAGCCGAGAGTTTATTCTTGAGCATATCAGCAACCGAACTAAACCTGCCAATTTTGCCGATTTATGTGGCGAACTAAACGTGTTTGAAGAAGAGCGTCAAATCGCTTTAAAACGCCGTTTACGCGCAATGGAGCGTGACGGGCAGTTACTTTTTAATAAACTAAAATGCTACTGCATTCCAGATAAAGTCGGTTTAGTAAAAGGTAAGGTTATTGGTCATCGCGAAGGATTTGGCTTTTTAGAGCTGGATGAAGGCGGTAAAGATTGGTTTATTCCTAAACATCAAATGGAGCAAGTGCTGCATGGTGATCGTGTTTTAGCTAAACCTGCTAACATGGGTAAAAATGGCAAATGCGACGCGCGTATTGTGCGCGTACTTGAGGGCGATAGAGCACCGATTATTGGCCGTTTTTTCCGTGAACACGGCATGGCCGTTGTGGTAGCGGAAGATCCGCGTATTAGCCAAGATATTATGATTTTGCCGGGTTTTGAAGGTGATGCTAAGCACAATCAAATGGTGCAAATCGAAATCACTCAGCGCCCAAGTAAACGTATGAACGCACTTGGTAAAGTGATTGATGTACTTGGTGAACATATGGCACCAGGAATGGAGATTGAAGTTGCGCTACGTAATCACGATATTCCAAATCAATGGCCAAAAGATCTTGAACAGCAAATTGCTGGTCTAACCGACGAAGTGCTTGAAAAAGACAAAGAAGGGCGCATCGATTTACGTCATTTACCATTGGTGACGATTGATGGTGAAGACGCCCGTGACTTTGATGATGCAGTATTCTGCGAAGCGAAAAAGTCAGGTGGTTGGCGTTTGTGGGTCGCGATTGCCGATGTATCGCACTATGTTAGCAAAAACAGCCCATTAGACCGTGAAGCAATTCAACGTGGTAATTCAGTGTACTTCCCGTCAGAAGTTATTCCAATGTTGCCAAAAGTGCTGTCTAACGGGTTATGTAGTTTAAATCCGAAAGTAGACCGCCTGTGTATGGTGGCCGAAATGACGGTATCACAAACGGGTAAATTGTCAGGCTATCGTTTTTACCAAGCCGTGATGAATTCGCACGCACGCTTAACTTACACCAAAGTGGGTGAGTTATTGGGTGGCGATGAAAATGCATTAGGTGAAGAAAATGCAGCGCTTGTGCCGCATATTCGCGAATTACACTTAATGTATAAAACGCTGAAAGCAGCTCGTTTAGAGCGCGGTGCTATTGAATTTGAAACCAAAGAGCCGAAATTTATTTTTAACGCGCAGCGTAAAATCGAATCAATTGTTGCACTGAGCCGTAACGATGCACATAAACTGATTGAAGAGTGCATGATTTTAGCGAACGTTGCCGCCGCCAAGTTATTAGAAAAGCATGAAGCGCCAGCGCTTTACCGCGTACACGACGAGCCTGATCCTGAAAAGCTAATGAACTTTAGCCAGTTTTTAGGTGAGTTGGGTATTGAAGTTACTATGCCGCAAGAGCCTACGCCAAAAGAAGTGGGCGAGTTATTTGACCGATTAGAAAAGCGCCCTGAAATTGAGCTTATTCAAACCATGTTGTTACGCTCAATGAAGCAAGCGGTGTATCAGGCAGATAATATTGGTCACTTTGGCTTGGCATTAAAAGCGTATGCGCACTTTACCTCGCCAATTCGCCGTTACCCTGACTTAGTTGTGCATCGCGCAATTAAGGCAATCTTAAAAGAGCAGGGGCAAAAAACCTCGGGTGAATATGCCTATATTCAAGATGAGGTCGATCAGCTCGGTGAGCAGTGTTCGATGACCGAACGCCGCGCTGACGACGCGACCCGTGAAGTAGCCGATTGGCTTAAGTGCGAATTTATGCAAGACCGCGTAGGTGAAGTCTTTAGCGGTGTGATTTCATCGGTAACGAACTTTGGCCTATTTGTGCGCTTAAATGACTTATACATTGACGGAATGGTGCACGTTACCTCACTTGGTAACGACTACTATCATTTCGATGCGAAAAAGCATTGTTTAATTGGTGAAAATAGTCGCAAAGTATTCCGTATGGGTGATGCCATTGATGTACAAGTAGCGTCTGTTAGCCTTGATGATCGCCGCATAAATTTAACGCTTGGTGAAGAAACAGGGCAAGACCGCTATTCACGTCGTCGTGCACAAAAAGCTGTTAATGAAGCAACCAGTGTGCGCGACCAACTGCGCGCAGGGGCTATTCCTGAAAAAGGAAAAGGCAAAGGTAAGGGCAAGCCAAAACCCGCGGGGAAATCATCAGGTAAACCGACCAAGAAAAGCAAAGCAGGCAAAAAGTCTGCTAGCAAAACCAAATCAAAAGCTTCGGCTGCTAAAAAGCGTCCGGGTAAAAATGCAAGAAAACGTGCTAAGAGCTAATTAAATGAGTAACGAATTAATTTTTGGCTTTCACTCAGTGGAAGCAATTTTAAATAAAGAACCTGAACGCTTTATCGAAATTTATGCGCTAAAAGGCCGCGAAGATAAACGCTTAAATCCAATTATTAATTTGGCGCGCCAATTTGGTGTGTCTATTCAATTTATGCAGCGTAAAGCACTCGATGATAAAGCCAAAGGTGAACAGCACCAAGGGATTATTGCCCGCGTAAAAGAGGGTAAAAAGTACAACGAGAAAGATCTTGACCAGATCATTGCCAATAGCGACACGCCATTTTTATTAGTACTTGATGGCGTAACTGACCCGCATAACTTAGGTGCGTGCTTACGTAATGCTGATGCCGCAGGCGTCGATGCGATTATCGTACCGAAAGATAAATCAGCCAAACTTAATGGTACTGCGCGTAAAGTTGCCTGTGGTGCGGCTGAAACTGTACCGCTTGTACAAGTAACTAACCTTGCACGTACACTCCGTGATATTAAAGAAATGGGTGTTTGGGTTGTTGGCACTGCCGGTGAAACAGATGTTGAAGTATTTGATGCGAAACTAACAGGCCCAATGGCGATTGTAATGGGCGCTGAAGGCTCAGGTATGCGCCGCTTAACTCGAGAGCATTGCGATGAGTTGGTTAAAATTCCAATGGTGGGAACGGTATCAAGCTTAAATGTATCGGTGGCAACGGGTATTTGTTTATTTGAAGTATTGCGCCAACGCCGCGCGTAAACATCATCTTACCTATTTATTGAAAGGTCGCTTTGCGGCCTTTTTTTGTTATTAAACAGTGACCTTTTTAAGATAACAGTCTATATATTTTAAAGTTGAACTTTAAGCCATGGAACTGTTTATGTCACTGCACCAATTAATTTATCAGAGTCGCGAAACACGCATGCTTTCTAATCAGGATTTTTCAGATATTTTAGAAGTTGCTCGCAAGTTTAATGAAAGCCAAGGCATTACAGGGTGCCTTTTTTATAATGGTGGCTGGTTGTTACAAGTATTGGAAGGTGAACAAAGCACCATTGATTCGCTATATCAAAAAATAGCACGAGACGAACGTCATAAAGATTGCAACTTAATGTACTTTGAACCAGTAGGCAAACGTGTATTCTCTAAGTGGACAATGGGCATGATTAACTTAGAAACAGAGAGAGACAGCAAATACCGTGAATTAAAAACCACCATGGATGAGTTTGATTCGGGTAAAGTCTCTATCCCATTAGCGATTAAATTATTTCGTATCTTTACTCAGGATTTTACACCCAAATCGGTTTAATTTTTGTGGGATTGCTATTATCAATATAAAGCCGCCAGAAAGCGGCTTTTTTACGTTTCACAGAGTATTAAAATTTTACCTTTGGTAAGTAAGATAAATGATTTATCTCTGTCTTTGCTTGATTTACTCCACTCTCAATATTCCAAAATGCACAGCAAAATTTAATCATTATTTTATGATTTTTTATCTGCAGCATGTCTTAGAACCTACCTGCGGATAAAATGGATATGCAGACGATGTATAAACTACACTTTTAACAAGCTACCTAGTCTTGGTATAATGATTAATTCACTGTCGCTTTGAGAATGATGTATGTTCAAGTTTATCGTTAAATTACACCCTGAAATATCGATTAAAAGTAAATCGGTTCGCAAACGTTTTACCAAGCTTTTGGCATCGAATATTAAAAACATGGTTATTCGCGTTCATGAAGATGCGAAAGTAATTCAAAACTGGGACAACATTGTTGTGATGTGTAAAAGCCAAGATGAAGCAACGCGCCTTGGCTTAATTGATGCGCTTAAACGTGTACCGGGTATTGTGCAATTCATTGAAGTACAAGAAACCACATTTGAATCGTTAGATGATATTTATCAAGTTGCACTTTCGCTTAATAAGGATTCTTTAAAAGGAAAAACCTTCTGCGTACGCTGTAAGCGTCAAGGTAAGCATGACTTCACATCGAGCGACGTTGAGCGTTACGTTGGCGGCGGCTTGAATCAAAATATTGAGGGTGCGCAAGTAAAACTGCAAAAGCCTGAAGTTACGGTAAAAATTGAAGTTAAAAACGAGTTTGCTTACATCGTAAAAGAAACGCACCTCGGTTTGGGCGGCTTCCCGCTTCCTACTCAAGAAGATGTGTTAAGTTTAATGTCGGGTGGTTTTGACTCAGGCGTCGCAAGTTATTTAATGATGCGTAAAGGCGCGCGTACTCACTTCTTATTCTTTAATTTAGGTGGCGCAACACACGAAATTGGTGTGAAGCAAGCGAGCTATTATTTATGGAAACAATTTAGCTCGACGCACCGTGTAAAGTTTATCAAAGTAGACTTTGAACCTGTGGTTGCGGAAATTTTAGAGAACATTGAAAACAGCCAAATGGGTGTAGTGCTTAAGCGTATGATGATGCGCGCTGGTAGTGCAATAGCGCAAAAGCTTGGCATTGATGCATTAGTAACAGGTGAAAGTGTTGGTCAGGTTTCGAGTCAAACATTAGCAAACTTAAATGTGATTGACCGTGTAACTGAAACCTTAATTTTACGCCCATTAATTCAACATGATAAACAAGAAATTATCGATATTGCGCGTAAAATTGGCACCTCAGAAATGGCAGAAGCCATGCCTGAATTCTGTGGTGTAATCTCTAAAAAACCAACGGTAAAAGCTAAACTTGATAAGATCATCGCTGAAGAAGAAAACTTTGATTTTGATGTGCTTGATACAGTTGTAAATAATGCACGTATTATGTGTATTAAAGAGATTGAAGCTGAAACGAAAGAAGAAGTTAAAGAAGCCGAATCGGCAGCTGAATTGCCAGAAGGTGCAATTGTGATTGATATTCGCTCACCGGAAGAAGAAGATCACGATCCATTAGAGCTTGATGGCATTGAGGTAAAACACCTACCGTTTTATAAATTAGCAACTCAGTTTGGTGATTTACCTAAAGGTGAAGACTATTACTTATATTGTAAAAAAGGCGTGATGAGCCAATTACAGGCGTTGATTTTACACGAGGAAGGGTATACCAATGTTAAGGTTTACCGTCCTGAATAAGCGCTAAAAAGCGAGAGTTAAATGGGGTTGGATAGCAATATTCAGCCCCTTTTTTATGGATGTAACCACAAATACTGTTGATTTCAGTTTGCTGCTGTTTAAACACATCACGATTCATTGATGAATAATTTTGCGCTGTAGCACGCATTACACGGTAAGCACTTTCAAGTGCACCACTAAGCGATATGTTCACACTTTCTTTATTGGCGATAAACACAGCTTCATTTACCAGGCCAAAAATATCACTAGCAAAGTGCGGCGAAACAAGTGCACCATTTTTAACTTGATGCACAGCGGTTAATGGATTAATCGCAATATTAATAATCAGCTTTTGCCACAGTAATGCGTTAATGTTTTGTTCAATACTGATATTTGGCAATGCATTTAACAAGTACTCAATAGTTTGCGTTTTTTGACTATGAATGTTTAACGCGCCAATAAAACTTGCACCAAAGCCGGTGTGTTCTATAGCAAAATCTGCGCGTTTAAGTGCCGCCATGCTAGTGGTTAAAAAAAACAGATTTTGTGTAGTGAGCGATTGGCTAATTTCCGTAAGGTTGGGCATGCCATTATGGCTGAATATAACTGTGGCGCTGTTGTTTATCTTATTTTGCAGTTGGGTTAAAACGTTTGTGACTTGGTAGGATTTAGTTGGAATAAAGAGGTTATCAATCGCGTTTATTTCATCAATCGTCACTGTTTCGATTGAGAGTGTTTCAACCACGAGGTCAAGGGTTTTAACCGTTATACACTCAGTGTTTTTGGTTTTGCTGCGCACAATAAGTTTGACATCAAATTCGCTGTGCAGAAACCGGGCGAACAACAAACCAATGGCGCCGTGGCCAACAATATAGAGCTTAGGCTTGTTCACTTTGTTTCGCTTTTGCATGGCGTTTATGCCATACAGCACTGATCAGTAAGTAACTAAGAATACCCGCGACATCAGCGACAAAGTCAGCAAAAGAGGCTTGGCGATGAGGGATCATACCCTGTACATATTCAACACCTGCACCATAGGCAGCCAAAATTACAATATAGAGCCAAATTGGTGCTTTAAATGCACGTTTTAAAAAGCCGGTTAAAATAAAAAACACGCCGAAATGAGCTAATTTATCAATGTGAGTAATACTTGAAACAGAAGACTTCACTTCTTTAAAAAACAGTAGGCTGCAGGCAATGATAATAATGATAAATAATGCCTGATAAATACGACGGCTCACACAAAACATCCTCAAAAATATGAAAGGCGAGTATATCAAATAGAATTACGCGACAATATGAAAAATTTGTAAGTTTAAATACGCCCTTTAAAATACTAATTTAATCAAATAGCTAATCATGCTTGCAGCTAAATTTATCGGTGTAGAGTGATTACATAAATTAAATTTTGTCTTGTTAGCAATTCATTTATTCACTGCTAGATCTGATCACATACTAAATAATATTGGTATAATCGCATCATTAGCATATTACGGAGATAAACAATGCCTTCATTTGATATCGTTTCTGAAGTAGAAATGACTGAAGCAAAAAACGCGGTTGATAATTCAAATCGTGAATTAGATACTCGCTATGATTTTAGAGGGGTCGAAGCCTCATTTGAATTCGCTAAAGAAATTATCACAATGAAAGCGGATTCTGATTTTCAGCTTAATCAGATGTTCGATATTCTTGCCGCTAAAGCAGTTAAGCGCGGACTAGACGTGAAAAGCTTTGAAGTGAAAGATGTGGTTCACACGGGTAAAACTTACTCGCAACAAGTGATGATTAAGCAGGGTATTGAAAAAGATATCGCTAAAAAAATTGTCAAACTAATCAAAGATTCAAAGGTAAAAGTACAGTCTGCGATTCAGGGCGAAGAAGTGCGTGTTACGGGTAAAAAACGTGATGACTTACAAGCAATTATGCAACTTGTAAGAGAAGCTGATTTAGGCCAACCATTTCAGTTTAAAAACTTCCGCGATTAAGTAAAGTTAAAAAAAGAGTCACATATGTGGCTCTTTTTTTATGGGTAACGTTAGCGTCTTCTGCGCAAACTAATTAGGGTGAGAAGCCCTAATATGGTAAATAAACTACCACCCGAAGAACTGGATGTTGCTTCTGTTGTTGGAGGGGCAATATTTTTAACAGTTACTTGAACACTTGCTGTGCTGGTTAGCAATTGGTCGCTCACCGTAACTTCAAATGTCAGTACTTGATCGCTTTCAACGTTAGGTGCTGTAAATATTAAGTTTGCTTGATCCGAACTAGTTAGGGTCACTGTTGGGCCACTGGTTTGTTGCCAGCTGTAATAAAGTTCATCACCATCAGGGTCGCTCGACTGTGCACTTAACGTAACGGTTGCACCTTCATTTACCGATAAATTATCACCGATTGTAACAACTGGCGCTTGATTTGAACGCTTAATGTCAATTGGAATATGAACACCTGAAGATCCTTTGCCGTCCGATACCGAAACAAATAAATTAATTGCGCTATCAGTGGTTACATCCGGAGCATTAAAGCTCAGAACATTACTGGTATTGCCCGATAGTTCAATTGCTGGTCCTGAAATTTGTTGCCACTCATAAGTTAACGCATCCCCATCCTCATCAGTTGCAGAGACGGTTATTGTGACTAACTCATTCGCTAATACTGATTGTGGTGCGTCAATTTCGACAACGGGTAATTTGTTAACATTTAATACATTAACCGTAATAAAGGCGCTAGTGTTGCCTTTTCCATCATCTGCGGTCAGTTTAAACGTAAGGCTTTCGTCTTCTTGTACTTGTGGGGCTGTAAAGTTTAGATCTGCACTTGTAGTATCTGCAATGGTCACTTCAGTACCTGACATTTGTTGCCAAAGTAATGTGATAGGGTCGTTATCAGCATCACTCACGCTCGCAGTTACCGCAACGGGTTCACCTTCGGCAATGTAAACCGTGGTTTCAAGTTGAATAATCGGTAGTAAGTTATTATCTACTGTGTCTTCTACTTCAAGGTAATCCAGATAATGCGAAATTAGCGCAGATTTACTGCCGGCAGATAAATGTCTCAATGAGCAGGTATTCACGATGAGTTTGCTATTATTGATAGCGCCTTGAATACCACATGGGCCTGCCTCATTTTTCCATTTACCCTCTGTGTTATCGTAAAACCAACCTTTTGCGTTTAGAAAGGGTGTCGCATTTTGCTGTGAAACAAACTCAGAACTCGGTGGTGAAATACTTTCTTCAGCAATGATGGTTTGACTGATAGTTTGTCCATTACTTAAGGGAATACTATCCACTTGCTCTACACGCACATCGGTATTGAGCACGGCCAAACCGAGTGTATTTGTAAGCTCTGGGGATAGACTCAGAACATTTTCACCAGCGATGATAAGTTTGCTGTTAAAGCGCGAGTAGTTATCAATAAATGACACTTCTTCACTGCTTGCTTTTCGGTTTCTGTCAAATGCTTGCAGTGTGTCATCATCAAGTTTTTTCCAAGGTGTACGAGACTCACCAAAATCGATGGAGACAAATTTAAAATTAGTGCTGGTTAGCGGGAATAAAAACTCTGAATAGTAAACAGGCAAGCTCAAGCTATCATAAATTTGTTTTGTTTCAGCGTTTAAGGAATGATCTAAATGAAAGTGGACTGCGGAAGATTCACCGTTATAAGCAAATACTTTCAGGTGTTCAGCGCTTTTGTAACCTTCTGCAGTGACTGCATTAAACTGTAAGTTTAATTGCCCATTTTCAGTAATAAACTCTGCAAAATTGACATCAAAAGGTGCTGATAGTGTATGTTTAAGTTCGCCATTAATTAATAACTCAACATGATCAACTTGAGATAAGTTGTCACTGCTAATCGTGGCTTGTGCATTGTGAGCAATCAATGATTTATCGCTTATTGAGTCGACTGAAATCGTCGCAATACTTGGGTAAACTTGAGCATTAAAGGTGGCCGCACTGCCATCTGTATTGAGGTTTAGAATTTCTACACCAGTATGTTTTGCAGCGTAGTTCTTACTCGCAGGCTGAGTTAGAGGTGAAAAGCTATCGCCGGTAGTAAAAATGTCGTTTTCATCAGCGTAGGCTGCTGCTAGCTCAATTTCATTTAAGTTATCTGCCTGAATAAGGCGAATAAGTTTGTTATCTGAATAACTATTATCGTTGGCAAAGTAGCCCCAGTTATTGAGCTCTGCATTAATGTGCCAAATGTTTAGCCCTTCGGCATTGATATTGGCATCATTTCCCGTTTTGTTTCGGTATTGCACAATAAAGTATTCGTCGTACTTGTTGGTTGCGGCTGTGTCTGGACGCAAAATTAATGCATCTTGGCTGCTTGAGCTAGGTGACAGTTGGTAATTTGTTGCAGACGTTGTGGCAAATTCGGGTGTTAACCAACCTAATGCAAATTTACTAAAGGCGCTATGGTCTGAGCCATTATTATCCATCATGTCCATGCCACCAGTGCCACCGCGCGGGCCAACACTGTCGTCATAGTCATAATAATCCGGTAAGCCAAGTGCGTGACCCGTTTCATGAATGAGTACCAGCGGCGAAAAGGCATCTCCCTCGTTATAAGCCAACCACTGCCATGAAATAGTACTAATTGTTTTGCCGTCAACGGTAAAGCTATTATCACCAAAACCAGAGAAAGTGCCCCACCAAAGACTTGCCCATTCTCCCGGCGGCCCCGTCCAAATAACAGCAACGTAATCAATATCACCATCGCCATCATTATCGTATTGGCTAAAGTCATGGCCGAGTGCATCATGGTGCTCAATGGCTTCTTTGATTATTTGCTGTTTTACTTCAGCGGCGTTTGTGCCATCGTCAAGCGGTCGGTTGTAGCTGGTTTGATACCAATCGAGAACGTTACCTTGAATATCGAGTTGGTTATATGACGCCCGTTGGTAAAAAGCGCGTTGGCTTTCAAAGGGAAAGCTTGCAGCTTCGCCTTCGCCAAAAATTTTATTGGCAATGGCATTTTGGGTGTTATTTTCAGTATGTAAGTAATCGGGAAATTCAACCAATAATACCAACATCTTAGGCGAGCCTAAACTTGGAAAATAGCCATCAAATGGGTCGGCCTCGTTTACTGTATTTTGAATAGTTCGCAGTTGCGGTAAATGATGTAAGCGCTTGTGGTTACCATACGACTTTGCTTGCAAAGCGCGCTGGCTAAGCGTTTTTTCAGCTTTATAACGCTCTAACTGTTCTTGCGTGGGAGGTTGTAAGGCATGTGTGTGTAATGTCATAAGTGCACTACAGGCAAGTAGTAACTTAGTTAAGTGTTTCATAGTTGAATCCGCCGCAATTCTTTTATCGCTGTGTGAGTAATTTAGTTTACTCCGAAATGACCGATTATAGAAACAGTTACTAAGCTGTGGCAGAGGATCTGCTTTTCTAGCAGTTTAGACATCCAAAATTGACATTTCTACCTATCCCCTCCACAATACGCGCCTAAATTTATAGCCTATTGGTGCCGTTTATTTTTTTGTTAGTTGCTTCATGGTGAAGCTGAGCTTAAAGATACACGGATAATCGGGAAGTTGGTGTTTAAGCATGAAGCTTATTAAATCCAACGCTGCCCCCGCAACGGTGATGTGGTTGCCTTTGATTAGAACAAGCACTCAGCCCGGAGACCGGCCAGTTGGTTTTCACTAACTATTTACATTGTGCGGTGGGCACAAGGGGATAATATGTATCACAAATCAACGTTAGGTTTGGCGCTCGGCCTTGCCTTATCTTCTTCACATGCTTTAGCAAACGAACCAGTTAATAACGATATTGAAACTATCGTGGTTACAGCAAATAAGCTGGAACAGTCTATTGATCAAACGCTTGCCAGCGTGCAAGTGATTGGCCGTGCTGAAATAGAACAACTCAATGTGCGTGACGTTCTTAGTCTGCTTGAAACACAAGCGGGCATTCAAGTAAATCGCAATGGTGGACAAGGACAAAATGCTAGCCTGTTTGTGCGCGGTTTAGAGTCTCGTTATTCACTGATTTTAGTTGATGGCGTTCGCGTAGGTTCGGCAACTTTAGGTTACAAAAGCTTATCCACAATGCCACTTAATGCAGTTGAACGCATTGAGGTAGTAAAAGGTTCGCGTGCTGCACAATATGGTTCAGATGCGTTAGCCGGCGTGATTAATATTATTACCCGCAAAGCACAAGGCCATAGCATTGCATTTACTTCTGGTTCAGACAGCTATGCAAGCTTAGAAGGTACATCTCGTTTTTCAACTGAGCATGTTGATGTTGCGCTTAATGCAGGTTACGAGCGAACTGTTGGTTTTGATGTTTTAGAAAATGACGTCACTAATTTTGCCGATCCAGACCAAGATGGTTACGATAATTTTAACCTTGGCGTAAACCTTACTCACAATAACGAGGCGCTGGGTCAGTTTGGCTTAGTAGCGCAATATTCAACGGGCGAAGTAGAGTTTGATAATTACTACGATTACCAAGAATCAACAGCAGATAAAACAGAGTATGAAAACTACCATGTAAATGCGAATTGGTTTAAAGCTGTTGGTGCATTCAGTCATAAAGTAGATGCTTCGTTCAGCCAAGATCAAGATGATAGCTTTGGTACTGGCGATAGTTCTCGCTTTGCAACCGAGCGTGTGCAGCTAGACTACCTGTCAACTTATGACTTTTCTGATCGCATTGATTTCAATGGTGGTTTAAATTGGCATCAAGATAAGATTGATGTAACTAACAATTATGATGCAACACGCCGTGATGCTTATGCTGTTTTTGTTGGTGCTTTTTATGATGATGAGACGTTCCTAGCAAACCTTGCTGTACGCCATGATGATTATGAAGATGTGGGGTCAGAGCAAACTTATAACCTTGCTGGTGGTTACTACTTGCATGAAAATGCGGTTTTACGCTTAAGTCAAAGTACTGGTTTTAAAGCGCCAACGTTTAATGATTTATACTATCCAGGCTCAGGCAATGCAGCACTTGAAGCAGAAACTTCTTTAAACCGTGAACTTGGCTTACGCGTTGATTTTGACAATGTATCCGTTGATGTTGCTGTTTTTCGTAATGAGCTGACTAATAAAATTGCATGGGCACCAGCGCCAACAGCAGATAATCCGTGGCGTTGGTCACCATTTAATATTGACGAAGCGCGTTATGAAGGTGTGGAATTAACTACTCAGTTTGCGTTTTGGGGCTTTAATAACGCATTTAATGTGAGCTACATTGATGCACAAAAGGTGGATAATTCGCCAGACGCATTAACACGCTACAGTGACCTACCATTTGTTTCAAATGAAAATGTTCGCTATAGCATTGCGAAACAATGGCATGGCTTAGATGTAACATTAAGCGTGGCATATCAGTCAGAACAGAAGTCGACGTTAATAACCAAAATTCCATCACATACAATTTGGGATTTAGCGGCTAACTATCAGATTCAACAGCAATTAACCGTTACTGCACGTGTCGAAAACCTGTTTGATAAGGAATATATTCCAAGTCAAGGATATGGCGTAGATAACAATGGTGATTGGGTAAGCGATGCGTTTTACCATTACAACGAAATAGGTCGTCAGTTATTTGTTGGACTTAGCTACGACTTCTAATTAGAACAGATTATTTTGCCTTAAAGCCGCATTTAGCGGCTTTTTTATTGCGTTAATAAATCTGCATAGTTGGTTTCAAACTTCGCAATTTTAGGTCCTATCATAATACTGCAGTAGGGTTGATTTGGGTTATCAGTGTAATAGTCTTGGTGATAGGTTTCGGCAGCATAAAAGCGCTCTGCAGGGCATAACTGAGTCACCACCTTATCTGCCAAAAGCATCTGTTGGCTTGCCAGCATTTTTAAACTTGCGAGCTTCTGTATTTCATCTAAGTAAAAAATAACGCTACGGTATTGCGTGCCGACATCATTACCTTGTCGATTGAGTTGCGTTGGGTCGTGTAAATCAAAAAAGAGTTGCAACAGGGTTGAGTAACTCACTATTTTCTCATCAAAATCTATTTTTACTACTTCAGCGTGACCTGATTGACCCGTGCATATATCTTGATAGGTTGGGTTCTCAATCTGCCCACCGCTGTAACCCGATGTTACAGATTGCACACCTTTGACACGACGAAAGGCTGCATCGATACACCAAAAGCAGCCGCCACCCAAAATTGCTGTTTGCATTGTATTTAATCTATTTGGTTTTTACTTTCGTAAAGGTTATTACAGACAGACAAGGAACGGCAAGATGAAAAAAAGTTTAATTATCGGAGCCGGTGGTATTGGACTCGCTGTAGCAGAGCAACTCCATCAGCAAAATGATCACAGTATTACCCTTATCACTAGTAATAAAGCGTTAGCAAGCGACACGCGGTTTAATGTAATGCTGGTCGAAAATCATAGCGAAGAACAAGTGGCGAGCTGTTTAGCAACGTTATCAGTTAAATTTGATCAAGTTTTTTGTTGCTTAGGCATGCTTCATCAAGACCAAATTCAACCAGAGAAGAATCTCTCGCAGTGGCGAGTTGAATCGGCGATGGCATTAATGCAAGCCAATGCGTTTGCCCCAATGAGTTACCTTGTGCATTTACAAAAGCGATTAGCCCCCAACTGCAAATTGGCATTTTTATCAGCGCGGGTTGGTAGTATCAGTGATAATCGTTTGGGCGGATGGTATAGCTATCGCATGGCCAAAGCAGCACTCAATATGGCAATTAAAACCGCCAGTGTGGAACTTGCTCGAAGTAATAAAGGCATGTGTGTCTTTGCCTTTCATCCTGGCACTACAGATACTAAGTTATCAAAGCCATTTCAGCGCAATGTGCCTGCGGAGAAATTATTTACCGCGCAGTTTAGTGCTGAGTGCCTAATTCGCTTAATGTCACAAGTGAATGAAAAAGATAGTGGACGATTTTTTGCGTGGGATGGGCAAGAGATAGAGTGGTAGCTTAGCCCTAAGCTACCACATTATAAAACTAAAGCGGGTGGTTATTTGCCTGCTCAGTAATTTCTTTTTCTGTTGTTTCTGGTGATTGAGTATTACGTGCCAGCAAGTAATACGCACTTGGAATAACAAACAAGGTGAGTAAGGTTGCTACTGCTACACCTGTTAGAATAACAATACCAATTACCATGCGGCTCTCAGAACCAGGACCGGATGCCAGTACAAGTGGCACGGAACTCATTACCGTTGTGAGAGAGGTCATAATAATTGGACGCAAACGCTGTTTTGATGCACTGATCAGCGCTTCGCTGAAGGCAACGCCTTTATCACGTAGTTGGTTAGCAAATTCAACGATTAAAATACCGTTTTTCGCACTTAACCCTATCAACATTACAATACCAATTTGGCTATAAATATTAAGGCTGGAATCGGTAAAGAATAACCCTGTCAGTGCCCCAACTAACCCAAGTGGTACTGTTAGCATGATTACTAATGGATGCACAAAGCTTTCGAATTGCGCTGCCAAAACTAAGAAGGTCACAGTGAGAGCCAGAATAAACACATAGGTCATTGCCGATGCGCCTTCATAGAACATTTCTGATTCACCTTTATAGTCAATAGCGCCTTCAATATCGTTTTCTTCCATTGCTACTTCATTTAAAAAGTCGAGCGCCTCTGCCAGTGAGTAGTTTGGTGCTAAGTTGGCACTAATGGTAATTGAACGCATTCGGTTATAACGGTTTAAGCGTGCAGCAGTTGCTTGCTCATTAATGGTGATCAAGCTGTCCAATGGCACCAGATCATTACTGCGCGATTTTAAGTAAATAGACGAAATATTTTTCGGATCTGAAAAGTCTGCTTTTGTGCCTTTTAAGATCACATCGTACTCTTCACCGCGATCAATAAATGTTGTCACGCGGCGCTGACCTAACATTGATTCTAAGGTGCGGCCAATTTGCGATACGCTGATACCGAGATCAGCAGCTTTGTTTTTATCGATACTGACTAAAAATTGCGGGAAGGTTTCTTTGTAGTCGTGATCAAGGCGTACTAATCCTTTATTTTCTCGGGCACGCTCTAAAATACGATCGCGCCAATTTACTAGCTCTTCGTAGCTGTTTCCTTGCAGTACAAATTGAACAGGGCGACTATTGCCACGACCACCTATACCTGAGCGCATAATGGCAAACGCACGTACGTCTGTGACATCAGTAAGCTTTCCGCTGATCTCACCCATCACTTGCCATGTGTCACGCTTTCGCTCATCCCAATCAGCCATACCAACAATGGCAACACCGCCGCGTCCGCCCCAGCCTGGTACGCGAATAAGCACACGACTCAATTCGCCATTTTCGTGATAGGGCATTAACTTATCTTCGATTTGTGCCATGTTTTTTGCGTTGTTCTCGTAACTCGCACCTTCCGGGCCATTCATCATAATAAAGAAGGTACCACGGTCTTCTTTTGGTGTGAGCTCTGAGGGCAATTGCTTAAACAATAAATAACTCGCAAGTCCGGCAAAAACCAGTAATAACAACATGCTCTTTGAGCTCGCGACATTATTTCGTAGCAGTGTTTCGTAACCTGTTTCCACCTTGCTAAATAGTGCATCGACTTTATGGCTAAAGGCGGATTCTTTTTCGCTTGGCTTTAGAATTTTTGAACACAGCGCAGGGGACAAGGTCAATGCTGTAACACTTGAGAAAATTACTGCGGCACTGGTTGCCATAGCAAACTCAGTAAACAAGCTGCCGATGCGCCCTTCCATAAATACCAAAGGGACAAACACTGAAACCAGTACCAATGTGGTTGCCACTATCGCAAAGCCAACTTCGCGTGCTCCTCGGTATGCTGCAAGCAATGGTGGCTCACCCAGTTCAATACGGCGGTGAATATTTTCAAGCATTACAATGGCATCATCGACCACCAGACCAATGGCTAACACCAGCGCAAGTAGGGTTAGCAAATTGATTGAATAACCCATGGCGTAAAGAAAAGTAAAACTACCAATCAGTGCAACTGGCACGGTAATGGCGGGAATAATTGTCGCGCGTACACTGCCTAAAAATAAGAATATCACAGCAACCACAAGCGCCATTGCAATTGCCAGCGTGCGGTAAACTTCGGTTATAGATTCGCGAATAAAAATTGATGAGTCGTAACTGTCTTCTATGGTTGTGCCCTCAGGTAAAGAGCGCTTAATTTTCTCAATTTCTTCGCGGGCTTTTTCGACCACAGTTAAGGTGTTGGCTTTGGCTTGTTTAATTACGCCAAGACCAATCATATCTTTACCGTTACCACGGAATAGGTTTTCTTCATCTACCGCTTCTAAACGAACGTCTGCAACTTCTTTTAAACGCACTAAGTAGCCATTATCTCCCCGTTTGATGACTAAGTTTTGGAAGTCATCTTGCGATTTATAGCTACGGGCAATGCGCACGGTAAAGTCGCGATCGACAGATTCAATTTCACCCGCTGGTAACTCCACGTTTTCTTGGCGCAGAACGCGCTCAATTTCATCGGCTGTCACGCCTTTGGCTGCCATGGCATCACGATTTAGCCAGACTTTCATTGAATATTCACGTTGGCCACCAAGTCTGACATTCGCAACGCCATCAACCACGGCCAGTCGGTCAACAATATAACGCTGCGCATAATCAGACAGTTGCAATGAATTCATTGAAGTACTGTTAAGTACAAACCAAGCAATTGGACTTTCATCACTGTCTGACTTTGAAACCTCGGGTGGGCGTACTTGCTCTGGTAAGCTATCAAGTGCGCGAGATACGCGCTCGCGCACATCATTTGCTGCTGCATCTATATCACGGTCGATGTTAAATTCGATGGTGATATTTGAGCGGCCATTGCGGCTTGAAGAATTGATACTTTTTACACCTTCAATGCCCGAAATGCGGTTTTCCAATACTTGTGTTATTTTGGTTTCAATAACCTCTGAAGATGCGCCTGTGTAGTTGGTGCTTACTGACACGATGGGCGTATCAATATCAGGGTACTCTCTTAGTGGTAACATTGAGAAGGCAACTAAACCAAAGGTAAGTAACAGTAAGTTGATTACGGTTGCAAAAACCGGTCTTTTAACTGAAACGTCGGTTAATATCATTTCAGCATCTCCTTCACCGTTACTTGGCTACCTGGTCTTACTTTGATAATTCCTTCTGTGACTACAACTTCACCTTCATTTAAGCCATTACCAATTGCTACCCAACCACCGCGGCGAAGACCAATCGTTACTTGGCGCTTTTCAACTACACCGTCGTTTATAACATAAACAAAGTGCTTTTCTTGTTGGGGGATCAAAGACTTTTCAGGCACCATTAACGTATTTTCAGCGCTTAACTCTAACTGGGTATAAAGCAACATGCCGGTGCGCAATGCGTTATTTTGATTATCAAAGCTCGCTGTGATTTTTACGCTGCGTGTTGCTGAGTCAATACGACTGGCAATGTGCGATACTTGACCGCTAAATGTTTTGGTTGGATAAGCTGGGCTTGACGCTGACACAGTCATACCAACAGATAATTGTGCGAGGTATTTTTCTGGTACGTTAAAATCAGTTTTAATAATGCTGGTGTCATCAAGGGTGGTAATTTCTGTGTTGGAATTCACAAATGTACCTTTAGACACTTCACGCAGACCTAATGTACCGCTAAATGGCGCATAAAGTTTCATTTCTGACAGTTTTATTTTAGCACTGGCCAGTTGGGTTTTCGTCGCCTCATAGCTTGCTTCTTGTTCATCTAATGCTGAACGAGCTGTTGCTTGCGTTTTGGCTAATTGCTGTAAACGTTTTAATTTACGGTTTTCTTCTTTTAATAGGATTTCGAGCTCTTTAACGCGCGTTTTTTCTTCTGCGTCTTGCAACTCAATCAGTAATTGCCCTTTTTTGACCTTTTCACCATCATCAAAATAGATGTTTTTTATGTAGTCAGATTGTGCGCTGACGAGCGTAATTGCTTGATTTGCGCGGGCTGTACCAATTGACTCAATAATATTCGCTTGGCGACTAGTCGCTACTGTGTGCGCTTGAACGGGAGTTGATCTCGCCCCACGTTTATTTTGCTGCCCTTGAGACTCTGGCAGATACAAATAAATACACAAGCCAAATAGAATAATACAAATCAAAGGAAATAAGGCTTTACCAGATTGTTTCGCGTACATAGCAATTCTCGCAACTGTTCGGGGTTTACTATTCTACTAAACAGTTTAGAACTTGTGCGTGTTAGGCATCGTATAATATTGTGAATTAAACGTGTTTTTTATGTTGATATATAGAAGAGATGAAAAATAAAAGTAAAGGTTGTCCCTATTGTAGGCAAATAAGGGCGATGTTAGTTTGGGCTATTTTAATGGCTTTGTTTTATTTTGCTTTTTGGACCTAACGTAACAATGACAAAACGTATCAAAATTTCAGCAAACGCACATAAGCATGGCGGTGAGTTTTTAGTTGCAGGTGGTGTCGTACTCATTGCGGTGTTACTGGTTGTGAAGTTTAAACCTGATCCAGTCAGTATTTTTGACTTTGCTGTTATTATCGCATCTTTGTTTGCCATGTTAATTGGTTATTTTAAGTTATCAGAACCACGCTATAACTTAGTGCTTAGTAAGAATGGTTTAGTGTTCTATCATCGATATGGCAAAGTGCGCATCTCTCGTAAAAATATCGCTTCAATTGGTCAAGTCCAGATAAGTAATGATCAACAGTTCCTTGAGTTACCCTGTTTGGGGTTGAAACTAAAATCGTTGTCACCGTTGATTAAACGAATGCCACCGAGGTTAGCGCTCAAACTAATTATGGAGCAGCGAAGTTGGTTGATTGCTGGTATAAAAATAAAGTGGCCGACAGGTAATGTGCCCGAAGATTGGCTGATAGAAGAAAGTAAATACCATGATAAGTTTAATACAAATGGATTACTGGCGATGCTGACACATCGGCTTGAACATTTTGATACCCTTTTTGGCTATCACTTTTTAATATCCTATAATTACTTTGATCGCTCTGCAGAAGAGTTTGAGAATTTATTACAGCATTGGCTGCGAGATCCCGAGAAAACGATAGAAAAATATAGTAGTATCAATTAGAAATAGTTGGTTTGAATCGTTAGAATTTGAACAAGCACCCCGTTAAATTAACAACTGTGCTTTGGAAAGATTGAATATGACAACAGAAAGAGCATTTGTAAAAAGTGGTCGTAACACAATAATTCATAAAGAAAAAAAATACGACCTAGTAATTATAAATGGCGAAAGTCACCCTAAAATACGTGTGACATCAGATGGGTTACAACCATTCAAAGAAAGTGTGCCGCGCAATCGTCGCGAAGCAAAAGAGCGGTATTTGGAAATTGTTCAAATTGGCTCACCCGATGTTTTCGGTGAAGAGAAACAGTTATTGTTTTTACAAGCGCTTGATGGGCGTGAATACAAAGTAGATTACTCAAAAGTTGGTACTAAGTTGTTTGTGCGAGTGCATCAAGAAAGCTATATGTAGTTACTAAAAAAATTATTCGATTATTAAAAAGCAGCCATGATTTGAAAATTGTGGCTGCTTTTTTGCATCTTAATTTATATTTTTCATAATTTGGGGTTAGGTAGCGTTATGATTAAACAAACACAGCGTGCAACAATTGTTGCTTCAATGTGTGCGCTGGTATTGCTCGGCTGCGGTGGTAGTTCAAATTCATCTGATGATAACTCGGTGACGCAACCGCTTTCAGTAAATGCGGGCTCAGATATATCACTTGATGAAAAATTAACGTTCACACTAGCTGCGGTAGCTAGTCCCGAAGGGGGCAAATTTACTTGGCGTCAATTAAGTGGGCCACAAATTGAAGGCTTTCCTTTAGAGGGCGCTAAGCATGATGTGACTGCACCTGATGTAAAGCAAGATCAGGTATTAGAATTTAGTGTTGAATATGTTGCGCCTGATAATCGCACAGTCAATGACTCTGTATTAGTTTCAGTTAATTCAGTGAATTTATTACCTGTAGTGGTGATTAAACAAACAGCACCAAGTACCTTGCCCTCACAATATGACGACACCATTGTACTTTCAAGCGCAGACTCATTTGACCCCGATGAAAATGGCAAACTTGTCGATTATAAGTGGCAACAAATTGCAGGTTCTAACATTGCAATTACAGATACAACGTCTGCTAATTTGTCATTCAGCCACCCGTTATTAGCTCAAAATGAAGATGTTACCTTTGAATTAACCATTACAGATGATGAGGGTGGGCTAAAGAGCAACTCGCTGACACTCACCTTACAACAAAGTAACCAACTGCTTTATGCCAATGCAGGTGCTAACCAAAGCGCATTTGAATTTTCAACGGTAACCTTAGATGCGACAAAATCTACCAGTGTTGAATCGAGTTTTTCCTGTGCATGGGTACAGCAATCAGGCACCACAGTCACCTTGAATAATCCTGAATTGTGCCAAACCCAATTTATAGTGCCTGATGTCGATGCGCCTGAAGCTTTAACATTCGAAGTAACGGTTCGCGACAGTGCCAATCGAACGGATAGCGCACAAACTCAAGTGCTTGCAGAGCCAAAAGCTTTAGGTCTTATTAACGATACGGGTATGAACCGCTGTTTTGATAACAGTCAAGCGCTGACCAATTGCGTGTCGACTGACTTCCCAGGTCAAGATGCATCAAGAGGTCGTGACGTGCATGCCAGTTTGCTCGATAAAGTGGGCAGTGGGCCGGGTGCTTTTGATTTTACTAAACTCGATCAGTTTGCAGGTGAGCTACCAGATAGCAGCACTACGTTTAGTTGTGTTAGAGACAATATTTCCGGTTTAATTTGGGAAGTGAAGCAAGCCACTAGTGGTACTTTGCCGGCTACTCAATTGCGCGAAGCGCAAAATAGTTACAGTTGGTTTTTAACCTCGGTTAATAATGGGGGGGAGTCAGGCTTTGAAGCACCTGCTCGCACTTCTTGTCCTAGTACTGTTAATTGTGGTTTGGAACAATACATCACAGAAGTTAACGAGGCTAACTATTGTGGTGGTAACAATTGGCGGGTGCCGACGCACAGTGAATTAAGTTCATTACTTTCTTTTGCACAAGAAGGCTCTGGCAGCGTGATGATTGCTGATTTCTTTCCTAACACTGCAACGCAATTAATAAATGATGTAGTCCCCTATTGGACGATGCAAACCAGTGTTGAAGGTGGTGAAAATGCCTTTGCCTGGGCGATTGATATGATTTCAGGCAAAGATATTGGTTACCCTAAACGAAATTTGGGTTATGTGCGTCTGGTACGAGATACCAGTAACAACGATTAAGTGGGGAGTAAGAATGAACCTAATTAAATTTACCTTAATTTTAAGCTGTATTGTTGTTTTCCCTTTAACTGCACAAACCTGCTTCACGAGCGTGCCAGAAACAACACCAACTGCTCAGTTTACAATAAACAATGATGGCACAGTAACGGATAATTTAACCGGTATAATGTGGATGCGTTGCAGTATTGGTCAAAGTTGGGACGCTAACAATCAAACATGTACTGGCGGTGTTGAACAGTTAACTTGGCAACAAGCCTTGCAAACAGGTTCTCAATACCAGTTTGCTGGGTTTGACGATTGGCAATTGCCTAATGTTAAAGAGCTTAGCACCATTGTGGAACGTCAATGTGTCGATGCAGCTATAAACAAAACCTTGTTTCCTGTCACTATTGCGCAAAATTACTGGACCAGCTCTAGTGGTGTAGGTAATGCATCCCAAGCGTGGGCGGTGGCGTTTTATAGTGGTAAAACTAACCTAAGAAGTAAGACGTCAGATATCCATTTACGTTTAATGCGATATGCGAAATGACTTTGTATACACCTTGTTAGTTTGCTAATCTTGCGAAGTTATCTTTAGGGTGTGGTAGTTATGAAATTGGTGCGATTTTGGGTCTGCTTGGTTGTAATCTTATTGTTTTCAAGTCCTTTGTTAGCGGATGAATTATGTGATGTTGAATTAGGTCATGGTGTAATTATCACTAATGATGTAATTCGCATTGTCGATAATGGCCAAACTAATGTGCAAATTAATGATGATTCACAGCTTTTTATTAGAGGTCGTTGGATTGAACTAAACCAAGATGAAGAGCAAATTCTTAGAGAGTACAGCAAAGGGTTAAGAAACACTGTGCCTGAGCTTGTTAAGCTTGCTACCGATGGTGTTAACTTAGGCCTTTCTGCCATAGAGCAAGTGGTAACAGGTTTTACAGATAAAGAACCTGAGGTTCTTAAAGATCAGCTAAAATATGTTGAAATTGCTCTAAAAGATAAGTTTAAAGTCGGCGATGACTTTTACTACATTGCGCCTCAATCCCTTTCTAAATTAGATGATTTTTTTGAAAAAGAGATCAGCCAAAAAATTCACTCTGCTGTTCATGGTTCGCTAGGGGCTATTTTAGTTGCGCTAGGCGATGCGTTTGAATCAAATGAAGGGAATATCGAACAAAAAATTAGTGGTATGGGTGAACGCATTGACATTATTTCGAGTGAAATAGACAAGTCATTACAGAAAAAAGTCGTGCAGTTAGAAGATAAAGCCAATGAATACTGCGGCTGTTTACGTACGTTGAATGAAACGGAAGACAAGTTACAACAGTTAGTGCCTGAACTTGCTGATTTTGACTTAGTACAGGTAAAAGGATTGAGTTTGTAATGACAGAGCAAAAACTTATCAATCATCACTTTCAAGTTGACTGTGATTGGCTAAATGCACACTTGAACGATTCAAACTTGTTAGTGCTTGATGCCAGTATGGATAATCCGATAAACAAATCGAGTATTGAAGCTAAGGGGGTTATTCCCGGCGCATTGCGCTTTGATTTTAGCAATAATATTGTCGACACCAACGCATCAAGTCCTAATATGATGCCGAGCGCGACTATTTTCGAAGAAAAGGTAAAGCAACTCGGCGTTAAACATAACTCATATCTTGTGGTGTACGATAAGCAAGGTCTCTTTTCAGCTGCCCGAGCATGGTTTATGTTTAAAACCATGGGATTTGATAATGTAGCTATTTTGCGAGGTGGTTTACCTGCGTGGCAAGCACAAGGTTATGAAACAGTTGATAATTACCAAGAGCCAAGTGGTGATGGTGACTTTGTGGTTACGCAAGACAAGCAGTTATTTGTTGATAAACACTATGTGCTAAATGCTATTAATAATGACGATATTCAAATTGTTGACGCAAGAGGGTATGGTCGTTTCAGCGGGCAAGAAACTGAACCTCGTTTAGGAATGCGAAGTGGTCATATACCTAACTCTTTAAATTTGCATTATGCCAGTTTGATAAAACAAGGCGCATTGCTTGATGAAAATGAGTTAAAACGTATTTTTAACGAGTTAGTACCTGCACCAAAAGAGTTTATATTTAGTTGTGGTTCGGGTGTTACCGCATGTATTTTAGCCTTAGCGGCAGACATTGCAGGGTTTGAACAGGTAAAAGTTTACGACGGCAGCTGGAGCGAGTGGGGTAAAGACAAGCTATTACCAATAGATACAGTTTAAAACAAAATCATCTATAAACTTCTTTTTTAGATGATTTTGTTCATTTCTCAGTAATTAAACCTTATTAATTGTGTGTTTGTCTTTACGAAATATTTTCACACAAATTACAACTAGCAATGATAGTACAAACAACTAGACTACACCTAGTTAAACCCCTGTATTATCATTATGAATATCACGCGAAGTTCCTTAAAAAATCCAGCCAGTGTGCTGGTAATTTTAGTGCTGATTATGCTGTTTGGCACTATCAGTATTTTTAAACTACCTATTCAACTAACCCCTGATATTGAACAACCTCAAATCACCATAATGTCTGGTTGGCGCCAAGCTGCACCAGAAGAAATTGAGTCTGTGATTATTGAACCGCTGGAAAATGCGGTCAAAAACACCCCTGGTGCGCTTGAGGTAAATACGCAAATAAACCAAGGCCAAGGCTTTATAAATTTAACCTTTGCGGTTGGCAGTGACATGCAAGAGGCGATGCTAAATGTACTTAACAGCCTAAACCAAGCACCGCCATTACCATTAGATGCAATGGATCCAATTGTTACTGCGGGTGGTAATGCAGGGCCTGGCTCTGGGGGACCAACTGCGGCAACCTTGCTGGTTGTACCTACTGAAAGCAGCGGACATCTTGATATGGCTCGCTATCAAAAACAAATCGATGAATTGATTCAACCGCGTTTGGCTAAAATTCCAGGCGTTGCATTTGTTAACTTGGCAAGTGAACGACCACGTGAGCTTCGCGTTACCTTTGATCCGCATAAAGCCGCTGCGCTTGGCGTTAGCTTAAATCAAATTAGCCAAACTTTGGCTTCTTCTACTGATACTTCAGGTGGTATCGCGGATGTTGGCCGTCGCCAATATACTGTCCGTTTCACTGGCCAGTATGACGTTGATAATATGGCGCAAATGCGTATTGGTTATTCAGGTGAACGCGCTATTTTCTTGGGCGATGTGGCACAAATCGAAAATACAGTAACCGATCGTCGTGCGATGACGCTACGAAATGGTAAACCTGCTTATTACATTACCCTGACACGTGCGAATGAATCTAATACCGTTGCGGTACTCGATGAACTCAATGCCACAATAAAGCAGTTAAATGAGGGAATATTAGCCCAAGAAGGGTTAGCGATTGAATTAAGCTACGATGCATCCGTGCATATTCGTAATGCATTACAACTTGTTAAAAGTAACCTTGGGTTAGGCGTGTTATTGGCGTGTGGTATTTTATGGCTGTTTTTTAGAGGCTGGCGAACAACGTTAATTATTGCATCGACAATTCCGGTGTCACTAATGGTCGCATTTTTAGCGCTCAGTATTTTTAATCGTAGTTTAAATGTTGTATCACTTGCGGGCTTGGCGTTTGCAGTAGGCTTAGTGCTCGATGCTGCGATAATAGTGCAAGAAAATATCTCCCGGTTAATGCAAGAAGGCATGGCACGAAAGCAAGCTGTGCTTAAAGGTGCTGTGCAAGTGAGTGGTGCACTGTTTGCTTCAACAGCGACCAGTGTGGCTATTTTCTTACCGATTCTATTTATGGCGGGTATTGAAGGGCAGTTGTTTTCTGATTTGGCCTTAACGCTTTCTATTGCGGTTATTGCGTCATTAATTAGTGCTATCAGCATTATCCCAATTGCAACTAAATACCTGTTAGGTAATGAAGATAATGAGGATAAGTTTCATGCATATTGGCGCAGACTGACCAATTTCATTATGCGATTGACCAGTACCCGAACTAAACAAGTTTCATGGGTGATTGGTTTATTGGGTGGTTCAGTGGTTGTGATATATACCTTAGTTCCACAAACAGACTTTATGCCCAGAGCGCCAACAGATGGCTTTTTCTATAGCTTAGTGACTCCTGCTGGTGCCAATATTGACTATATGGAAGAGGAACTGGCAGAAAAAGTTAAGCAGCGTTTAATGCCTTATTATCTCGGTGAGAAGACGCCAGCAATTAAAGATTTTAACTTTTATGTATTTGGTTCAAATGCTGGTGGCTTTATTTATTCTGCCGATGCGCAACGTGTTGAAGAGTTGATGCAGGTGGCGCGCGAAGAAATCTTTGCAGAGCTTCCCGACACGCAAGTCTTTTTATTTAGAGGCTCAATGATCCAAGTAGCCAATGGCGGCAATGGGCGTACTTTAAGTATCGACTTGCAAGGCTCAGATATGGAACAGCTAATGTCGAGTGCACAATTAGCGCTTGCTGAAGTGAAAAAAGCCATGCCTGAGGCAATGGCACAGCCGCAACCTTCATTGAATATGGCTGAACCAGAGCTAAGGCTTACACCAAATGATAGGCGCATAACCCAAGCTGGTTTAACGCGTCGTGAAGTGGCCAGTGCGGTACAAGCATTTACCAGTGGTATGTTTATCAGTGAATACTTTGATGGTAACGAGCGTATGAATGTTATTTTGCGCGCAACGCCCTGGCAAAGCCCTGAAGAATTGGCAAATTTACCGATAACAACACCACTTGCGGGCGTACAAACCTTGGGAGAATTGGCAACAATTGAGCGTACCGTGGGGCCATCGCAATTACGGCGTGTAAATGGTTATCGTACTGTGAGTATTCAAATTACGCCGCCAAATAATATGAGCTTACAACAAGCACAAAAAATACTGAGTGAGCAAGTGATGCCAGTTGTACGCGAAAACTTACCGCGTTCAGCCAATGCCATTTTGGCGGGTAATGCACAAAAAATGAAATCAGCAATCGAAGAGATGGCATATAACTTTGTACTCGCACTGTTTATATTATTTTTGTTAATGACTGCGTTGTTTAAATCAGCACGCGACAGCTTGTTAGTATTATTGGTAATGCCACTGGCCATTGCCGGCGGTATTTTAGCACTTGCTGCGCTTAACGTTGTGAGTTTCCAGTCACTCGATTTACTGACCATGATTGGCTTTATCATCTTGCTAGGCTTGGTTGTTAACAATGCAATCTTGCTTGTTGACCAAACACGTCAAGGAGAACGCGGGGGGCTATCACGACGTGAAGCGGTTGAAAATGCTGTACTAATAAGAGCTCGCCCTGTTTATTTAAGTACCTTAACTAGCCTCTTTGGTATGTTGCCTCTGATGATAATGCCGGGTGTGGGTTCTGAAATTTACCGAGGACTGGCAACTGTAATTGTTGGTGGTATGGCGATTAGTGCTTTGTTTACCTTGATTTTGATGCCAAGTTTATTGCTGCTTGGTAAACAAGCGCCACCCAAGTTACATCAGGCAAATACAAAAAATAACAAAACATCATTAGATCTGGTTGCAAATAAGTAGGGGACACCAAGATGAATAAACCATTTAATACACTGCTAGTTGCTTCATCGTTTTTTGTTGCGCCTCTTTATGCTGTGCCAAGTGTTGCTGTCAATGTTGTTGAGCAGGCGCCCTTAGTACAAACCGTGGCGCTTAATGGCACATTGCGAGGTAAAGGCGATGTAGACTTAACAATGGGCACTTCAGGTAAGCTAGCCTTTGTTGCGGAACCAGGCGCGGTGGTTAAGCAGGGGGATGCGGTTGCACGTATTGAAATGTTGCCACTAGAACTGGAAGCGGCAGAGCAGCGTATTATGATAAGACGGGCAGAAGTTAATTTAACTTATCAACGCCAAGAGCTTGAAAGGCTGAAAAAGCTTGCTAAAACAAGCAGTGCAGCAGCGAATCAGGTTGATCTAGTACAAAGCCAACATGACTTAGCGTTAACGGATATTGAGCTAGCAAAAGTAAAACTTAAACAAATTGAAGATCGCATGGCACGCGCAACCGTCGTTGCGCCATTTGACGGAATTATAAGTAAGCGCTTTTTACTTGCGGGCAGTGATGCAAGTCGTGCTGATAAACTCGTTCACTTTATCGATATTAATAATTTAGAAGTACGTTTTTATGCGCCCGTTAAATACTTGGTATATGCCGAGGTTGGCCAAAAAGTCACCTTAAGCAGTGGCAGCTTTGATAATTTACAATTTGCTGACGCTAGGGTTACTGCAGTGATTCCAGCGACTGATTCACGTTCTCAAACATTTGAAGTGAGGGCAAAACTGCTAGGTGATAAAAATAAAGGCTGGGCGAGTGGTCAGTTAGTTGACGTGGATTTTAAGATTGAAAAAACGGCGCCAAGTCTACTGGTTGAGCGCGATGCATTAATTTTACGAAAAGCAGGCGTGCATGTAGTAAAAATCCAGTCGGATAATAAAGCGCTGCAAGTTGCCGTTGCTGTAGGGCAGGGGCAAGGGTCAAAAGTTGAAGTCCGTCCGCTTGAGCAAGGTGCGCTAAAACAGGGAGATAAAGTTGCAACACGAGGTGCTGAAAGATTAACGTCAGGGCAAGAGGTGCTTGTGCAGCAATAAATATTTGCTAACTTTTACGTTGCTTGATGGTATAAATCATTATGTGACGTATTACTTTGGCATTTTAGCTGGCTAATTTGATGCTATTTGAGAAAAGAAAACTCGAAAAAACAGGCTGTTTTACTTAATTCGCAGAAATAGTGAAAATAAAAGCAAGTTTTACTTTCCCTCGGGGCAAGAGATCTCTATAATTAGCCGCTATCAAATTTACACATGAGCTGAACTAAAGATCGGGTTTCTTGATCTTAGCCTGTATTTGCTGTATAAAGAGCGCCCTTTGATTATTTCCGGGGCAGAAACGTACACAAAACCTCGGAAGAAAAGATTTAGCTCGAGCGAAGTTATTGGAGATATATAGACATGTCTAAAGTCTGTCAAGTTACAGGTAAGCGTCCAGCGGTAGGTAACCACCGTTCACACGCTCGCAATGCGACTAAGCGTCGTTTTTTACCTAACCTACAAACTCACCGTTTTTGGGTTGAAAGCGAAAAGCGTTTCGTTACATTACGCACTACTACTAAAGGTATGCGTATTATCGATAAGAAAGGCATCGACGCGGTATTAGTTGATATCCGTGCTCGCGGCGAAAAAGTATAAGGAGCTTAAGTCATGCGTGATAAGATCCGTTTAGTTTCTACTGCTGGTACTGGTTATTTCTACACTACCGACAAAAACAAGCGTAACATGCCTGAAAAAATGGAAATCAAAAAGTACGATCCTAAAGTACGTAAACACGTGATTTTCAAAGAAGCAAAAATCAAGTAATTGTGATTTGCTGAAAGAATTAAAAAAACCCGAGCTTGCTCGGGTTTTTTATTGCCTCAATTTCTATTCAACACCGTGAATTGTTTTACTGACAATTAGGTCGTAATTGTTAATTACGTTCGTGAGTGGGATAGAATGCAAATCCAGAAGTTCCCCTTGATTACGGCCTGAACTCTTCGCTTTGTAAAGGGCTTGATCAGCAAGCTCAAGCGCTATATCCAGAGACTTTTCATCATAGATAGACACATTAGAAGCAACACCTACAGACATTGATATGGATAAGGTGTGCTGTTCAAATTCAACGGTTTCATTCTTTATTAAGCAGAGCAGTTTGTGCAGCAACTTAGCATCGCTGTCGTAATTGCTGTTTTCAATCACTAACAAAAACTCTTCGCCGCCCATCCGAATAAAGTTATCTTGTTTGCGGATTGAGTTTCGAATACGCTGACAAAATATTTTAAGAATATAGTCGCCACATGCATGACCATAGTTATCATTGATTGATTTAAAATGGTCGATATCAAGGACAAATAAACTAAAGCTAATCTCGGAAGAGTTTAAAATGTGTTCTCGTTGTTGTACTTCAAAAAAGCGACGACTTAAGCTGCCAGTGAGCGGGTCAATAAAGCGTTCTTCATTTAATTTAGTATTGTACTTAGTAAGTGTTTGGTTTGAGTTTTTAAGTTTACGATAAAAAATGGATAGCATGACAAACGCGAGAATTGCAATTACCGCACTTAATAGCCAAATTTTTTGCTCTAGCGATTTGTTTTCAATTTCAATATTTTTACGTTGATTTTCGAATGCCAGCTTTTCTATCTCTTGGTCTTTTTGAGTTGCTTGATAAAGCTCTTTTATGCGTAACATACGGCTTTCGCGTTCAGTATTAAAAATCTTATCACTAAGCGATTTATAGCGAAGTTGGGCGTTATACGCAGCTTCATAGTTTTTGATACTAGCCATTGCTTCAGACCAGGATTTAAAATTATCTGCTAATTGACTAACCATTTTGAATTCTTCAAAAAAGCGATTGCCCCGCTCAAAATAGTCTTTGGCTATTTCTAGTTCGTTTAAATAAACATAATTAATTGCCATAATGGAGTAGGCATGAGCAGCAAGGCTCCTGTAATCGCTTTCTTGTGCGTAGGCTAAGGTTTTTTCAGCATAGTTATTTGAGAGCTCAAGGTCTCCTTCGGTGAAAGCTATAGCGGCTAAATTACTGTAAATCTCATGGATAGCATCTTGATGATCTAATTGCTCTGCTTGTGAAATAGCATCTAAGTAAATGGCTTTGGCTTCACTTGTATTACCTTGAGAGTTCAGAATAAACCCTCGGTTTTGATAAAGCCCAAGTATTGCGCGCTGGTTATTTATGCTGCTATACCAATCAATCGCCAGTTGATTATTTGCAAGCGCATCGTCATAAAAACCAAGCTCCGCTTCTGATATTGCCATTATTGCCCAGCTGGTAGCCGCGCGATAATTATCTTGGTTAATAGTGGCGATTGTCAGTGCTAACTTAGCCGCTTCTATCGCTGCTGAGTGCCTACCTGTATCTTGTGCCATCATGGAGAAAGTTGTAGCAATCCAATATTTTAAAACGGATGATTGACTGTTTAAAATATGGTTAAAAGCCTGCTCAATAAAAAAGTCATATTGTTCTGTATTTTTATCAAAATAATAAAACCACGCTTTGCAAAAGTTTGCTGCGGCATGAATTGCTGGGTTAGAGGCCGTGGATATTATCAACTCATCTAATACCTGCTGAGTGTTGCTGTAGCTCTCTTGATTCTTGGTGGTAAGTTCTAAATAGCAGCGATATCCTAGTAAATAAGCGAGGTCATCATTTGTTTTTGTTGGATTGTCAGCAGCAAATGAATTTAGAGCAGATAAGGTTTGTCCATTATCCTCATTATATTTTATCGAAAGTAGCTCCACTCCTTGTTCAAACTCAGAAAATACTAAACTGGTTTGCTTTTCTATCTGCGAACTAATCTTTTGCTGAGTGGCTTGCTCTATTTCGGAAGATAGAGCAAATAGGGGAAATACCGCCAGCAGGAATAATAAATACCTAATAGATAACATTAATAAGCTTAACAAACATACTTTAAGTAAGCATAGAATGTAATAACGGGGTTGCATAGCCTTTAACGTGTTTGTTTTTCAAACACATAAAAAAAGGTGCTAGCAGCACCTTTTTCAATATTATTTAAGCAAATTATGCAAATGCATCTTGTAGTGGTGGTACTACTTGCTTCTTACGGCTTAGTACGCCATCGAGCCATACGCGGCTTTGCTCAGGTGCAACACCGTAAGCACGCTCAACAATGCTTTCGTCATCAGACGCGATAAGCATTTGTGAACCTTCTTTCATAATGTCTGTAAGCAGTAAGAACACAGAGTGACGACCGCCTTCTTCTTTCAGCTTTGCAATATCTGCTTCAAGATCAGCTTTGATGTCGTCAAATACCGCTAAGTCGATAACTTCTAACTGACCGATACCTACAAGGTTACCGTTCATATTGAAGTCTTTAAAATCACGCATTACTAAGTCGCGGGCTGGTGTGCCTTCAACCGCTGATTTCACTTTAAACATTTCCATGCCGAATGCTTTGTAGTCTTCGATGCCTGCGATTTCTGCAAGTACTTCAACACACTTGATATCAGCCGTTGTACAAGTTGGTGACTTGAAGATTACTGTGTCAGATAGGATTGCACCTAACATTAGGCCAGCAATGTTCTTTGGAATCTCAACGCCGTAGAAGTCATACATCATCTTAATGATGGTGTTTGAACAACCTACAGGACGGATCCAACACTCAAGTGGTGTAGAGGTTGTTAAATCGCCCAGTTTGTGGTGGTCAACAACACCCACAACCGTTGCTTCATCAATATCATCTGGTGCTTGTGTTTTTTCTGTGTGGTCTACAATGTAAACCTCTTCACCTGCGTAGCTCATTTTAAGCTCAGGTGCTTCAAAACCAAATGTGTCTAGAATGAACTGTGTTTCAGGTGATACATCGCCTAAACGTGTTGCGATTGCTGCTTCACCAATTTGGTTTTTTAAATATGCAAGTGCAATTGCACCACAAATCGAATCTGAATCAGGGATCTTGTGACCCACTACATACATTGCCATGGACGGAACTCCTTAAATTTTGGCGCATAGTTTAGCAAAAAAATAGCCATTTAACAGCGACAGAAATTACTCATTTGGTATTACTTATTCACGAGCTGAATAGGTGCCAAAACTGCTTGTTTCATATAGACTTAGTTATACTTAAATAGGCGCGTTTAGGATCGAAATGATTAGGCTTGGGCGAACTGGTTGGAATAATGTCATTATTTTTGCCATGTTAATAATGATTTTTTTGTTTAATGGACTGCATCATAAAATTATTTCATCTTCGGAGGATGAGACAATTCAACCACTGCTGCCACCAAATAGCGCAGTACTTACCTATCAATATAGCGATTTTAAAATTGAGCGAATTGGCACAAGTTGGCGTGCTAATACTCAGTTAGCGCTAGATCTTGAATTGCTTGATTTAAATTGGCGTCAAGCCACTGGCGAGCTACTCCCTCAAATAGATGAAAACACCTCGGCGCTTACTTACGTTGAAATTTATATTGCCGGTTATGAACGGAGTTTAGTGTTTAACGTATTTTCTATGCCAAATAGTTGTTATCTTGAAGATAATCAATCGCGTCGTCTTAAATTAAATAAACAAACCTGTAGTCAATTATTTCCCAATACGGAGTTTTAGAATTATTTATGCCTGAATTACCAGAAGTTGAAGTGAGCCGTTTGGGCATTAGCCCACACATGCTTAAGCAAACAGTGAAGCAAGTGCGCGTGCATCAAAAACAATTACGCTGGCCTGTTCCCGATGATGTTTATCAACTCGAAGGAAAAGTAATTAATGAGATTAGCCGTCGTGCAAAATACTTAATGATTAGTGTTGATAGCGGAAGCGTTATTTTGCACTTAGGCATGTCGGGTAACCTTCGTGTGGTCGATAATTCTGTGCCATTAAAAAAGCATGATCACGTCGAAATAGAGCTCGAAAATGGCAAAGTGCTTCGTTTAAATGATCCGCGTCGCTTTGGAGCCTGTTTGTGGCAAGCTTCAGGAGAGGTTCACACAAGTTTGTTAAAATTGGGTCCTGAGCCGCTCACTGACGACTTTGATGCTGATTATCTCTATGAAAAATCGCGTCAAAAGCAAACTGCGATAAAACAGTTTTTGATGGACAACAATGTGGTAGTTGGCGTGGGTAATATTTACGCTAATGAATCGTTATTTAAAGCGGGTATTCATCCTAAACGCGCGGCAGGAAAAATCGCGAAAAAGCGTTATCATGAGTTGGTACCAATCATTAAGCAGACCTTAGCTGATGCCATTGAACAAGGGGGAACAACCCTTAAAGATTTTGCGCAAACAGATGGCAAGCCAGGTTATTTTGCTCAGAAGTTACTGGTGTATGGTCGCAAAGGCGAACCTTGTGTTAATTGCAAAGAACCACTAATGGAAATTCGCCAAGGTCAACGTAGTACGGTGTATTGTAAGAATTGCCAAAAATAATAAATTAAAGGATTTAAGCATGTTGCGACCAACATTTGCCACTCACTATTTTGTTGTATTAATACTTTTAGGCACACTTTTAGGCTGTAAAAAGGAGCTTCAAGTTGCAGAGCCTGAGACGGTTTATTACCAACAGGTTGAGAAAAAAAGTGTGCCCATTTATGGCAATTACATTGCTCGCACAGATGCATCGCTTGATGTAGAAGTGCGTGCCCGTGTTACGGGTTATGTTGAGCGTGTCGCATTTATTGAAGGTAGTTGGGTCAATGAAGGGGATGAGTTATATCGCATTGATGACAAACCTTACATCGCTAAAGTTAATCGCGCGACAGCAGCGCTTGAAAAAAATAAAGCAGCGTTGGAAAAAGCGAAACGTGATGTTGCCAGGCTCGAACCTCTGTATCGTCAAGATGCAGCCAGTCAACTTGATTTTGACAATGCTTTGTCGGCCAAAGAGCAAGCACAGGCATCGGTGCTTGCCAGTCAGGCAGAACTCGAAGAGGCGGAACTCGATTTAAGTTATACCAGAATTGTTGCACCGATTAGTGGCATGGTGAGTAGCTCTGAAGCTGATTTAGGTGCACTTGTTGGCAGTGGCGGGATTTCTCTATTAACGACAATTAAACAAATCAATCCAATCTATGTTCATTTTAATATGTCGACTTTGGACTATTTAAATGCACGTCGTCGTATGACCTCTGTACTTGAACAAATGGACGCGGAGCAAAAAGGTAAAGCGCTTGAAGGCTTTGTACGCATTACATTGCCAGATGATAGCGAGTATAAATATTGGGGTGATGTTAGCTTTACCGATCCCAAAGTCAATCCGCAAACGGGTACATTTAAAGTGCGTGCAGTACTGCCTAATCCAGACAGTGAATTGTTGCCTGGGCAACATACTAAAGCCCGCATTAAACTAAGTGAGTTCGCTAACGCCGTTGTTATTCCCGAAGAAAGTACACAGGTTGAGCAAGGCGGAGTTTATGTGATGGTGGTGATGCCAAACAATAAGGTTGAGCGCCGCTTTGTAATTATTGAGCATTATGGTGAAGAAGGATTAGTGATTGGTTCGGGCTTAAGTGCAGGAGAAAAAATAATTGTTGAAGGGTTGCATCGTGCCCGTCATGGACAGCTAGTAAATCCGGTAGCAATTAACGAAAAACCGCAGTCGGCAAGCCAACAAAGCAATAAAGGAGATGAGTAAATGTTCGCTCATTTCTTTATTAAGCGCCCGGTATTTGCCAGCGTTATTTCATTGGTAATTATCCTAACGGGGTTAGTATCACTGTTTACGTTACCGATTGATCAATATCCTGATATAGCGCCTCCATCTGTAAAAGTTTCCGCGTCTTACTCTGGCGCAACAGCCAGTACTGCCTCGGAATCGGTTGCTGTGCCACTTGAGCAAGAGCTTAATGGCACACCGAATATGTTATACATGGAATCAAAAGCGACAAATTCAGGTAGCAGTAATATCACTCTGACCTTTGAAGTTGGCACCGATCCGGATTTAGCTTCGGTGGATGTTCAAAATACGGCGTCGCAAGCGGGTAGTAATTTACCTGTTGATGTCCAAACCGAAGGGGTAACAGTATCAACAGAAAGTTCGGTAGAGTTATTAAAGTTAGCACTGACTTCAGATAACGAACGCTACGATGAAATCTATTTAAGTAACTACGCAACGATTAATGTGCAACAAGCATTAAAGCGCATCCCGGGAGTTGGCCGTGTGCGCAATACTGGGTCGCGTAGTTATTCAATGCGTGTGTGGTTACGTCCTGATGTGATGGCGGGTTATGGCCTGACCGTTAATGATGTTACCAGTGCGATTAAAGAACAAAATAAAGAGGCTGCAGCCGGTGAGCTTGGTGCGCAACCAATGAATGAAAAAGTAAAACTTACTTTTTCAGTAACAGCACAAGGGCGTTTTAATAAAGTCGAAGACTTCAAAAATATTATGGTGCGGGTAAACCCCGATGGTTCAATGATCCGCTTACGTGATGTAGCGCGCATTGAGTTGGGGTCTTCTGCCTACACTTTGCAATCTAAGTTAAATAATCAAAATGCCACAATTTTACAGGTGTATATGCTGCCAGGCTCAAATGCCTTAGAAGTCACAGAAAATGTAAAGAAGGTGATGACTAATTTAGCGCAAAACTTTCCTGAAGGGGTCAAGTGGCAAGTTTTTTATGATGCATCAGAATTTATTAAGCTATCCATTGATGAAGTAATCAATACTCTGATACAAGCGCTTATTTTAGTTATTTTAGTGGTGTATTTATTTTTACAAAACTGGCGCACAACACTTATTCCTGCTTTGGCTGTGCCAGTCTCCATTATTGGCACCTTTATCGCCTTAGCGGCATTTGGCTTTACTATCAACACAGTAAGCTTACTTGCCATGGTGTTGGCGATCGGTATTGTGGTTGATGATGCGATTGTTGTGGTGGAAAATGTTGAGCGTTTAATTAACGAGAATGACCTGTCACCATTTGAAGCAACTAAACAAGCAATGACTGAACTGTCAGGGGCATTGGTTGCCACTTCATTAGTACTTGCTGCGGTATTTGTACCTGTATCCTTTTTAGCAGGTATTACCGGCATTATGTATCGCGAGTTTGCAATTTCTATCACCGTGGCAGTACTTATTTCAACGCTTGTTGCGCTGACGTTAAGTCCTGCATTGTGTGCCATATTCCTAAAAAAATCTTCAGGACAAACAAATACTTTATTTAACTGGTTTAACCATCATTTGGACCGTTTGAGTGAGCGCTACACCTGGCTTGTGAAGCTCACTTGTACCAATGCAAAACGCGGATACCTATTCTTTACACTTATTGTGATTGTGTGCGTTATTACATTTAGAGCGCTGCCAGTAAGCTTTATGCCACAAGAAGACCAAGGTCGCTTTTTTGTTGATATACAATTACCAGATGCGGCAACAGTAACGCGAACCGATGCGGTTATCACGCAAGCCAATGAGATTGTGCTGGCGCACCCTGCGGTAGCGTATTCCTTCTCATTGGCGGGTGAAAATCGCCGCTCTGGCAGTGCGCAAGCTAACGGCCAACTTGAAGTAGTACTAAAAAACTGGGCAGAGCGCAGCGAGTTAGGTTATTCAGTTGAAATGGTTGCAAATGAAATCGAGGCGCAATTACAGCAGATCGCCAGTGCTGAGTTTAATGTGTTTCAACCGTCCGCGATTGCAGGCTTAGGCAGTGGCTCAGGTGTTGAGTTTGCGCTGCAAGATCGCAGTGGTGCGAATTGGACTGGGTTAATTGAAACGCAGCGTAAATTATTAGCAGCGCTAAGTGAGCGTGCTGAAATAGAAAAAGCATCAACATCATTAAAAGGGGAAATCCCTCAACTATTTTTAGCCGTTGATCGTGAAAAAGCGAAAGCGTTAGAAGTACCGATTGCCGATGTGTATAGCACGATGAAAGTGTTAACGGGTTCATCTACGGTCAATGATTTTAATTTATTTGGTCGTGTGTATCGCGTAAAAGTTCAAGCTGAGCAAGACTTTCGTGAAAGACCTGATGATCTCAATGAGTTTTATGTACGCAGTAGTAATGGAGCCATGGTGCCACTCAATGTGCTCGCTGAACTAGAACTGACAACAGGGCCTTCAGCAATTAATCGCTATAACATGTTTACCAGTACTAATATTAATGTCACCCCTGCTGAGGGCTATTCGTCAGGCGATGTGATTAAAGTGATTGAGCAAGTGAGTGCGGATATTTTAGGTCCAGGTATGGGGTATGAGTGGACAGGACTGACATTTCAAGAAATCCGTTCTGCTGGTCAGCTTAGTATTGCGATTATGTTAGCAATTGGCTTTGTGTATTTATTTTTAGCGGCGCTTTATGAAAATTGGGCTTTACCACTAGCGGTATTATTGATTAGCCCTGTTGCTATGTTTGGAGCCAGCTTATTTGTATTGTTAACCGGCGTTGAAAACAACTTGTTTTTCCAAGTCGCTTTTATAGCGCTGATAGGACTTGCAGCAAAGAACTCCATTTTAATCGTTGAAGTAGCAAATCAATTATACCGCGAAGGTGCATCTGCATTTGATGCCGCACTTGAAGCTGCACGCTCACGCTTTCGCCCTATCTTAATGACGGCTGTGTCATTTATTTTAGGGGTGTTGCCACTCGTTATTGCAACCGGTCCAGGTGCTGTAAGTCGTCAATCTATTTCGATTCCTATCTTAGGCGGGATGGTGCTAGCAACCACATTAGGAATTATTTTGGTACCGCTATTTTTTATTACAATTAGCCGTTTTGTTGGCAGTAAAGTGCCTCAAAAAAAGAGCATTGTAAGCGAGGGGGTGACTAATGAATAAGTTAAGATTTAATCGTTCGCTTTGCTATGGCGCTATTGTCGCTAGCTTGTTAGTGTCTGGATGCACATTAGGCCCTGATTTCAAAGCGCCTGGTCACAGTGAATTGCTTACTTATATGGGTACAAAAGCGCCCTTGGAACAGCAACAAGTCAGCGCCGCTGAACGAGGCTGGAAAGAAATCTACCAAGATTTGCACCTGCAAAACTTAATCGAAAAGGCGCTTAAAAATAATCTTGATTTACGCATTGCGCAAAGCAAAGTTCAGGCAGCATTAGCTAATCAAACTATCAGCGATTCCGCGCTCTGGCCAAGTCTAAATTTACAACCGACTTTTGAACGGGAAGAAGGGTTGGATAGTTCACCTGCTAATTCCTATGAGTTTAAAGGTTATTTTGCTTGGGAGCTTGATTTGTTTGGTGCTAATCGACGAGCAAGTGAAGCTGCATTAGCGGATTTAATGGCAACACAGCAGGCAGCATATGCCATGCAATTAAGTTTAATTGCGCAAGTGGCGAGTCAGTTTTATCAGTTAAAAGAAATAGAGCAGCAGCTTGAGATAACAGAGAATACACTCGAAATAAGGCAAAACGAACTACGCTTGGCGCGTATTCGCAAAGAGGGTGGGGTAATTTCAGGCTTAGAGCAAAAGCAAGCGGAAGTAGAAGTTGAAAGTACCAAAGCGACCATTGCGCCGTTACTGCTTGCTGAACATAAAGCTAAGACACAGTTACGTTTGTTAGTGGGCGATGCAGATACCGATGTTTCTGGTGGTAATGATATTTTTGCTCAAGTACTGATTAAAAATTTGGAACCCAATATGCCTGCAGAGTTGCTTAAAAGGCGCCCTGATGTTCAGCAGGCACTAAAAGAGTGGGAAAGTGCAACAGCACAAATCGGTGTTGCAAAAGCAGACTTATTTCCAAAATTGTCTCTTACCGGTGAGCTGGGTACCGAATCCAGTGATATTGGCGATTTGCTCTCAGGCGGTAATGTTGTTTGGATGTTGGGCCTCGATGTTTTTCAACCACTTTTTAATGCTGGTAAAAATCGCGCCAATTTATCTGCTAAAGAAGAGTTGGCTTATCAAGCAGGGTTAAATTACCAAAAGGTGGTGCTGCAGGCACTCAAAGAAGTTAGTGATGAAATGCGTGCTTTTCAGTCAAGCAGTGATAACTTTGAAGCGCAACGTAGTCTTGTGATGAGTACACGCGAATATTTTCGTTTAGCGCAACTGCGCTATCGTAATGGTGTGTCTAGTTCGCTTGATTTGATGGATGCACAACGTCAGTTATTTTCAGCTGAGAAAGCATTAGCATCAGCGCAGCTGCAGCGTTTAGAGTCAATGACCCGTTTATATCGTGCATTAGCGGGTGGCTGGTATGCCACAACACCTGTAAATGAAAAAGAGTTGCAACCGAAAACGAAAGAAGTATTGAGTAGCTAAGTAAAACATTAACAAGAAAAGGAATAGGTATGTTTAAACGGAAATTAGCATTTTTGTTACTCACTTTTTTATCTTTTTGTTGCAATGCATCACAACTTTCACCGTTGTATCAAGATGCGTGTAACAAAGATGTTGTTTATTTGGGCGAAGAGAGTTCTCATAAAAACGCTTCAGCTTTTTCATTAAGAACCGAGGTAATTCAATTTTTAGTTCAGCAGTGTGGTTTTAATGCTGTATTTTTTGAAGCACAAACTTATGATTTCATTTACATCAACAAAGAATTGAATTCAGGAAAGCTCAACAAGTTGGCAATTGAAGGTGCTTTAGGTGGTTATGCACATGACACGAAAGAAGTTAAACCTCTCGTTGAATTTATTTATGATAAAGCAATTAAAAGAGAGATTTACTTTGCTGGGTTAGATATGCAAACAGGCGGTCGAAGTAACCTGTACACCCAGCAATATCTACCTGAACTTGCCTTTTTATTAGAAAAGCCGCTTTCTGAACAGTGCTTCATAATATTAAATCGTCATCTTAAGTGGTTGTACAATGAGCAGTACCCTTTCACTTCTGAAAGTAATCGGTTGGTTGCCAACTGTGTTGAAAGTATTTATCAGGCGTCTAAAACTGAGAAAGACAATATAAATAAATATTTGGCAGAACGTTTCTATACCTCTTTATCAGTATTTGGTAGGCAGGGGTTTTCTAAACGCAGCGTAGGAATGTTTGATAGCTTCCAGTGGCATATTGCACAGACACCTAAAGTTAATAAGGTTATTATTTTTGGCGCTAGTATTCATGGCGCAAAGCGATATGAACTTATTAACAAAGAATTTAGCACATTGGGCGGGAAGTTGCTGCAAACATATGGCGATAAGTATGCGAGTTATGCATTTGTCGGGCTGGATAAACAAACGACCATAAATACACTGCCTAATGATGTAAAAAACGGCGAAAAAATGGTTTATCTATTACAAGGTGATTCACTTGAATCAACATTTGATGTTAACTTAATCTCTTATAATCGCTCTCTAAAAGTGGATTGGGCAAAGCAGTTTGATGGTTTAATCTTTATGCCAAGTGAATTACCTTTCACTAAATTTAATAACCAGTAACCCTCAATAATTGCCGGATTTCACTTAGCTTATTTGTTTGTCTTTCTTTTTAGTAGTTTATTAACAACGAGAGGGGGGATAAATGAATAAACCTAAGATAATGAAATTGTATGCTGTATTTATTGGCTTAATCGGAGTCGGGTGTCTGGTTAAAGAGGCATATGACTTTATTTATGGTGGCGATGTGAATGTGGTTGCTGGATTACTTATGTTGTTTGCTAGCCTTACAATATTTAAAAAGCAAGGTGCACAAAACACATAAAAAAGGCGCCTAAGCGCCTTTTTTTATGTGTTTACAGATCAAATGGGGCGACGCCTACACCTTCAATGCGATAACCTACTTTGGCCAGTTCGCCTTCCCAGCTTTCGGTTTTCATTTTCCCGGTGACAGAAATGGCATCGTAAAGGCTTTCGATTGGTACGCCATCTTTAAAGGTTACGTGCACAATCTGATTTGGTGGTGGTGGTGGTACATGAATACATGCACCGAAATACGGCACTAATAAAAACTCGGTGATCACTTGATCATCACCCTCAAGTGGCACAACAAAGCCAGGCAATGTCACCATGGTATTATTCAGCTCTTTAACAATGGGGGCGTTTAAATCGGGTTGCACCCAATTGGCTTCAGAATTTTCATTGTGCGCGGCTTGTCCTTCAACTGGTGATGAAGAATAGCCTTTAGGAATAAGATCTTCCCAGTAAAGCTCTTTTGCTTTTCCATTGGCAAACAGCTGATTACTTAATAACGTTATTAAGGCGAAAAAAGTAAACAATAGCGAATGTCGTTTCATATAATTCTCAAACTTTTATGGTTAAGCCATCGCTCAATGCGTAACGATATGCTTTGTAAGCAGGTAAACAACCAAATAAGGTACCAAGCAAAATAATACCAGCCAATAAGCTCATTTGATATTGGCTAAGTGCCATAAGTTGCAAGTGAATACCGCTGATGCTGCCAAGCATGTTAGCAAGCAACACAATTACAAGATAATAAAATGCGATAGCCAGCAAGGTGGCGCATACTGTGATTAATAGTGCTTCTAACCCGAGCAGAGTGAATATAGTACGCGGTGTAGCACCCACTGAACGTAAAATCGCAAGTTCGCGGCGGCGTTGACTGAGACTTGCCAATAAATTAGTCAACATGCCAAGTAAAGCGATGACGACAACAGCACCCGAGATAACCAATAAGGCTTTTTCAAATACACCGACTACTTCCCATAACTGGCGTAGGGTGAATTTGGGCATAATCGCCAGCAATGGCTCTTGCTTATATTGGCTGATATTGCGTTGTAGTTGCAGTGCAAAAATCGGATTTTTGAGGCCTAATAAAAATGCGCTGATTTGTTTTGGCTGACCAGTGAGTTCCGCATTTGATAGTGCAGGCAACTTGCTATGTTCATCACGCTGTTCGCTGTGGTGTTGATGATCATCATGGTGGTCATGGTCATGATGCTCATCAGCTTGATGCTTTTTACTAATGCTGGTCGCAGTTGCTGAGCCATGAATATTATCAATTGCCACTAGTGGCACATGCACGCTGTTATCTACCGCTGTGCCGGTGGCCGCTAAAATACCGACTACTTTAAATGGGTGATCGTCATGATGGTGAAAACTTGTATTGCCAGCGCCATGCGACAGTACAATCGAGTCATCTAAATGGTAATGCAGTTTTTTAGCTACGTTGCTGCCAAGCACCACATGATTTACTTGTTCAAAAGCGTGCCCTTTTGAGAATGCGAGGTTTTGCTTATTGGCATAACGGTAATGAGCAAAGTAGTCATTATTGGTACCAATAACGCTAAAACCTTTATGGCTATCACCAAGTGAAAGTGGAATAGCCCATTTTACTGAGCGCTTGCTAGTAATATCTTGATAGCTTTTGAAGCTTAAATTGTTAGTTGGGTGACCGATGCGAAATACTGAAAAAAGCAATAGTTCGGTGCTGCCGGTGCGGGCACCGACAATTAAATCGGTGCCTGATACGGTATTATAAAAGCTTGCTTTGGCATCAACACGGGCGCGTTCAATAAGCAGTAACAAGGTAATACTGAGCGCTATCGCAATGGTCGTAATCGCAATACTAGAAAAACGGTTAAGTAAGCTTTTGCGTGAGAGGGTTAATAAGCTCATAGTGCTTTCTCCTGCATAAAACTTGAAAGTGCCACTTGCCTATCAAATAAATTTGCGAGCGTTTGGTCGTGGCTGACAAACAAAATACTGGTTTGATTATTATTAGCTTGCTCAAAAAGCTGGTTAATAAATCCTTCTCGGGCGTCGTTATCAAGGGCTGAAGTTGGCTCATCGGCAATGATTAGTTCTGGTTCACCAAGTAATGCTCTGGCAGCGGCAACGCGTTGCTGTTGCCCGATACTGAGTTGATTGACTGGCTTAGCAATATTGTGTTCACTTAAACCAAGCGCCATTAATAATGTAGTTGCTCCCTTTTCGACACTGCCGTATTTGACTGCAGCTTTTTCAGTACGTATTTTTGAGAACTCACACCCTAGTGTCACGTTTTCGGTCGCCGATAAAAAAGGGATTAAATTAAATTGCTGAAAAATATAGCCAATATGATCTGCGCGAAAGCGATCTTTCTGTTTTTGTGAAAGGGTAGAAAAAGCGGTGTCTAAAATCGAGATTGAACCGCTTTTATGTTGCTGCACTCCGGTAATTAACGACAGCAATGTTGATTTACCACTGCCGCTTGGGCCGTAAATAAATACATGTTCGCCTTTTGCTAAGGCAAAATCATGCAGTACAAATTGGCTGCGAGCGCCTGGGTAAGAAAAAGTGAGATTATTAATCGCTAGCATTGGTGCACAAAATTAATTTAAATTGGTGTGATACTATAACAACAACACCTTGAAACCAATCTTTTGCGATAGTGATTCATGCGCTTGCTTTTTTTGTTCAATTATTGAGTTTAGAGTGACTTTTCACTAAAATTGGCGCACCCCAATTTAGAGCGTATAACGCGCTTTTCTAGTATCAAAAATATCTTTTGGAGTTTCCATGAGTTCATATAAGGTTTTGGACGTAAATGACGATTTACCGATCCGTACCAAAGGTAAGGTTCACAGCGGTAAAGTTCGCAGTGTTTATTGGTTAACCGAGCAAGACAGCGTTCGTTTAATCGAAGAAAAGGGATATAACATTCCAAAAGATACACCACTTGCACTGATGGTTATTTCAGACCGTATTTCAGCCTTTGACTGTATTTGGCAAGGTGAAAACGGCCTAAACGGTGTGCCTGGTAAAGGTATTGCACTTAACTCCGTGGCGTCTCACTGGTTTAAATTATTTGATGAAGCCGGCCTTGCGGGTAACCACATTGTTGATATTCCACACCCTTATGTATGGATTGTACGTAAAGCAGAAACTGTTCGCGTTGAAGCAATTGCACGCCAATACATTACGGGTAGCATGTGGCGCGATTACGCAAAAGGCGTTCGCAACTTCTGTGGTATTGATTTACCAGAAGGGCTAGAAGCTCACCAAAAATTAGATAATGTGCTTATTACACCTTCGACTAAAGGTATTATTAAAGGTGTACCAGAAGTGCCAGAAGTTGATGATGTAAACATTACGCGCGAAAATATCGAAAACAATTTAGCAGCATTTAATTTTAAGTCGGCAAGCGATATCGATTTATACGAGAAGTTACTAACTGAAGGCTTTAAGTTAATTAGCGAGCAACTTGCTGAGCTTGACCAAATTTTTGTGGATACGAAATTTGAGTTTGGCTACGTTGAAGAAGTGGATGGTTCGCAAAAGCTTATTTATATCGATGAAGTTGGTACGCCAGATTCATCACGTATTTGGGATGGTCCAGCTTACCGCGAAGGTAACATTGTTGAGAACTCAAAAGAGGGTTTCCGTCAGTTATTAATCAATAACGTACCGGACAGCGATGTATTACTTAATAAAGATCGCATGGACGAACGTGAAGAACTTGCCAAAGGTTATAAACTACCGGTTGATGTGATGATGCAAGTATCAAACACTTACGTTGGTATTGCGAGTAAAATCGTTGGTAAACAGTTAGACATCCCAAGCGACCCGCGTCAAGAAGTGATCGATATTCTTGATAAAGAGTATGGTCTCATCGACTAAGTTTTAATGCGCCTTAAATAACCTTTATTTAGGGCGCTCTCTTTTGTTCCACCTTATTTATCTACTCAGCTATTTCTTACTTTCTATTTCTTTGGCGCTTTAGCCTAATGATAAGGCTTTTCCCAACGCATTTTTGCCGTGTTTGTGACATTTTTATGTGATGTTAATTTTGTTTACAAAGCTAATGTAAACGAATGTAACTGGGTTTTTGTGGTTATATAAAATAGAGTTGAAAATAGGACTTATTTTCATTTAGGTATTAAAAGTCAGGTCTGATGAGTTTTGCTGATTATTTGGAAATATTATCCCTTTTTTTCGATTAATTGGGAGAGTTATTGCAAAGAGCGATTTAGAAGTTTAGCTCTTAAGGTGTTTGGATGTCTGCTTATATTTAAAGTGTGTATTGTTTTGTTGATCTGGAATATGTGATTTTTGTTGTTGAAATGTTAAATCTTGGTTAACGTTATTCCCGAATACAGATACGAATTAATGATTACGTGTCTTACTTAATAAAATCTGGGAAAGCTATATGAAATTAAAAACATTAACAACATCAGTACTACTGGCACTAAGCACAGTAGCTACTGCGCAAGCGGCAGATGAGAGTCGTTTTATCATCCAAGTTGATAACAACAATAAAGGCGTAGTAAAAGCGCTTGCTAAAAAACTTGGCGGTGACATTAAACTCGATTCAGATGGATTTTTTGCTGCAAGCTTCTCAGGGAAAGATTTATCTGAAGTTAAAGGTCTGCTAAACAATCCGCATATCAAACTTATTGAGCAAGACTTTGTGCGTAAGCCAATGTCACTTTACAGTGATGATGTTGGTGATGCGATGACACAGCAATTAACACCTTATGCTGTATATCAATCTCAAGCTGACCAACTCGCATTTGATGCATCTTCAGATATGAAAGTATGTGTTATCGATTCAGGCCTTGATCAATCTAACCCTGATTTTGTTTGGGGTAACATCACAGGTGATAATGACTCTGGTACGGGTAACTGGAATGAGCACGGTGGTCCTCACGGTACTCACGTAGCGGGCACAATTGGTGCAGCTGATAATGGTTTTGGTGTAGTGGGTATGGCTCCTGGCGTACCTATGCACATTATTAAAGTATTTAATGCAGAAGGTTGGGGCTATTCATCAGATTTAGCACATGCAGCAAACCTATGTAGTCAAGCTGGCGCTAACATTATCAGCATGAGCTTAGGTGGCGGTGGTTCTAATAGCACTGAATCAAATGCATTCGCTGACTTTACAGCGGCAGGCGGTTTAGTGGTTGCTGCTGCAGGTAATGATGGTAACAATGTGCGTTCATACCCTGCGGGTTACCCTTCAGTAATGATGATTGGTGCAAATGACAATAACGACCAAATTGCAGACTTCTCACAATTCCCGAGCTGTACATCAGGCCGAGGTAAACGTGCAACTGAAGATGAAACTATTTGTGTTGAAGTGACAGCTGGTGGTGTAGATACACTTTCTACTTACCCTGCAGATATGGCAACAAGTGCATCTCTTTCTGCGGATGGTGTGGCAATGAATACATCGTCAATGGAAAATGCGGGTGAAGCGACTGCGTCTACCTTCTTTATGGGTACAGCTGAGGCGGTTGATTCAGGTGCGGCTGGTAAAATTTGTGTGATTGACCGTGGTAATATTTCATTCCACGATAAAGTACTAAACTGTGAAAACTCAGGCGGTGTTGGTGCGGTAATTATTAATAACGAAGCGGGCATGCTTTACGGAACATTAGGCGACACTAATGCGACGACAATTCCTGCAGTTGGCGGTGCATTTGAAGACCGTGCTACGCTTCTTAATGCGGCATCAATGACAGTTAAAATTGGTACGAGCGATTACGGCTTTATGAGCGGTACGTCAATGGCAACACCAGCGGTTTCTGGTATTGCAGCCTTAGTTTGGTCAAACCACCCAACGTGTACAGGTACTGAAATCCGTAATGCACTTAAAGCAACTGCTTATGATGCTGGTGCAGCAGGTAAAGATGTTTACTTCGGTTACGGTATCGTAAAAGCAAAAGCAGCTGATGATTACCTAACAGCGAATGGCTGTGCTGGTGGTGACAATGGCGGCGGTGATAACGGTGGTGGTGAAGGTGATATCACGTTATCGGCACAAGGTTACAAAGTGAAAGGTTCTAAGCAAGTTGATCTATCTTGGTCTGGCACTACGGTATCTTCAATGGACGTTTTCCGTAATGGCTCTATGATTGCTACAGTATCGAATACGGGTAGCTACACTGATGCAGTTGGTGGGAAAGGTGGCGGTAGCTATACTTACCAAGTATGTGAAGCAGGTACATCTACTTGTTCAGCTGAAAAGACAGTAGTTTTTTAATTGATTTTCTAATCAACCCTAAACAAAGCCGCGTAAGCGGCTTTTTTTATGTTCTTTAGTATAGAGTTGTACTGGCGATTCCCCCTAAATAAACTATTCTAAAAATTGCAATAGTTGTGTTTGGGGCATAAACCAATGAAACTCTCTTCTCTTAGTGTATGCATCGCCTTCTCTATTAGCGCGGGTGTATATGCCGAACCAGATAATAATCGATACATTATTCAAGTCGACAATGCCAATAAAGGTGTCGTTAAAGCACTTGCAAAACGTTTTGGAGGCGACATAAAGCTCGATAGTGATGGCTTTTTTGCTGCGTCGTTTACTGGGAAGGATCTCCAAACCTTAAGAGGATTGTTAAATAACCCTCACATTAAATTAATTGAACAAGATCACCCGCGTACAGCTTTCAATTTGTTTAATGATGATATTGGCGATGCTATGACACAACAATTAACCCCGTATGCTGTCTATCAAGCGCAAGCAGACAAGGTATTGTTTGATGGTAACAGTGGTATCAAGGTGTGTGTGATTGACTCAGGCTTAGATCAATCTAACAGCGATTTTGTGTGGGGCAATATAGATGGTACTAACGATTCCGGTACAGGGAATTGGTATGAGCAAGGTGGACCCCATGGCACCCATGTCGCTGGCACAATTGGTGCTGCTGATAACAATGTGGGTGTTATAGGCATGGCTCCTGGCGTATTAATGCATATTGTTAAAGTGTTTAATGCAAGTGGTTGGGGGTATTCGTCAAGCCTTGCTCATGCAGCGAATGTTTGTGCTGCAGCAGGCGCAAACATTATTAATATGAGTTTAGGTGGTGGTGGCGCCAGTTCAACTGAATCAGCAGCTTTTGAAAACTTCGCAAGCGCTGGTGGACTTTCAATTGCCGCAGCGGGTAACGATGGCAATAGTGTTCGCAGTTATCCTGCAGGCTATTCGTCAGTAATGATGGTTGGTGCAAATGATGCAAATAATCAAATCGCTAGCTTTTCACAATTTCCGAGCTGTGAAACAGGACGTGGCAAAAAACGTAAACAAGATGAAACCATTTGCGTAGAAGTGACTGCTGGCGGTGTTGATACTTTATCTACCTACCCCGCAGGCACAGCCAGTAATTCGGCAGTATTAGCTGATGGAATAGGTATTGCGTCTAGTGCTATGGAAAATACTGGCGATGAAAGTGCTTCGCCTTACTTTATGGGGCTTGGGGATACGGTCGATAGTGGTGCAAACGGAAAAGTGTGTGTAATCGATAGAGGGAGTATTAGCTTTCATGATAAAGCGCTTAATTGCCAAAACTCGGGAGGCATTGCTGCAGTTATTGTGAATAATGAAGCTGGGCTCTTTAGCGGCACATTGGGCTCTCCAAATAACACCAGTATTCCTACTGTTGGTGTAGCATTAGAAGATAGAAGTCAAATGTTGAACGCACTTTCCATAAGAGTAAAAGTAGGTGCCAGCGATTATGGCTATATGAGTGGTACATCTATGGCAACGCCAGCCGTTGCGGGTGTTGCAGCATTGGTTTGGTCAAATCACTCTGATTGCAGTGGTGAAGAGATTCGAAGTGTTTTGAAAGCGACGGCACTTGATGGTGGGGCTGCCGGCAAAGATGTGTATTTTGGTTATGGCATAGTGCAAGCAAAAGCCGCTGATGATTACTTAATTGCTAACCCGTGCGGTGGTGATGGTGGTGGCGACCCAGGTACTACAGACCTTAAGATAACTGGTTATAAAGTAAGAGGTGTGCAACATGTCGACCTTGTTTGGTCGGGCTTGATGGGGAGCCTAGTTGATATTTACCGAAACGGCAGTGTTGTTGATTCTGTAAATAATAATGGCGAATACACAGATAACATTGGTGTGAAAGGGGGAGGGAGCTACACCTATAAAGTGTGTGAATCCGGTTCGACTCAATGTACTTCAGAACAATCGATAGTGTTCTAGTAATTAAGATACGTCATATTAAATTCATTAAATAGTGAATGTGCCTTCCTATAATTAAATAGGAGGGCACGCTATTGAAACTCGATCCTACCCGTTGGGTACCAAAGCATTATTACAAGCGCATTTTATTATGTGAGTTTGTTTTTTTATTCTTTTGTGTGCCCGTATTTTTATATTTTGTACGTGATTTAATTGCACCTTATCTTTTACTTTTTTTAGTCTCAGTGGTTGGCTGGTGTGTATTACTTTTACTGAGTGATCCGCGTTTCAAACGTTTTCGTCTTTGGAACCCAGAGCAATTAAAAATTTCACTCGATAGGGTTGTTTTAACTTTCTTGATAGCTGCATTGTTTATGGCTGTTGCCAGTTGGTATTTTACCCCACAGTGGTTTTTTACTTTGCCAACCCAACAAACTAAATGGTGGTTTTTGTTATTAGTAATTTACCCAATTTTTTCAGCGTGGCCGCAAGAAGTTATTTTCCGCACATTTATGTTTCATCGGTACAAGCGCCTTTTTAAAAGTAAAACTCTCCGAGCTTACCTCAGTGCGACCAGTTTTGCTTTGGCGCATTTATTGTTTGCGAATTGGATAGCTGTGATTGGTGCTTTTATTGCTGGTTTGGTGTTTTCATTTACTTATATTCATTCTCGTAGCACCTTATTGGTTGCGGTAGAACACAGCCTGTGGGGATGTTGGTTATTTACGGCGGGACTTGGTATGTATTTTGATAGCACAATGCGTTTATATGGTGAATAAGCAATTAAACGTTTAATGTTTAAAGTAATAGCGATAGCCAATTTGGTATTGGGTCTCTTTTTTATCGATTGCTTGGTTTAAATACCAGCGTGAAGGGCGATGAGAATCGATATAGTTAAATTCAGTTAATATAAATGATTGCTTCGAGAGTTTATAACGGTATGCAAGTGAAAAAGCATTCCCTTGTTCATCATTATTGTCACCCCAAAGGCCATCTAAATCATCCACATTAAAATGTTCAAAACGAGCGGCAATATGATGAACTGACCAAAAGTGACGGAGCATTATAAAGGCATTGTCAAAATCATTATCGACGACTCTTTCTTTATAAGGGGAGGTCATGTATGTGTTACCAGCCATAACTTGCGCTATTACTTCCCACTCTTTTGTAAAACGGTATTTTAAAGCGGAGTGAAAAAATTCAGTTGTCCAAGTGTATTGGCCATTTTCAACTAGGCCTTCCTCGGCAAAGTTATCGTAAAATCCAATATTAAATTTAAGTTTATTGTCGTATTTCCAATTTGCAGAAAGATGTAACCCAAAGCGATTATCAAGTTCTAAAAACGGGTCTGATTCAGCTGCTTGAAACTTGAGTTTACCCTCACGCGCTGGAAAGTCTTGGACAATTAACTTTTCATGTAAGAGGGTTTGCCTGCTGCCAATAGTCCAACCATGCCACGCAAGCATGGCTCCCGCTGGATCATTGTTTTGAAACAGTGACACATCAGCTGAAAAGCTGTGCTTTGACCCAGAGAATTTACCAAGTTTTTCAAGAGACAGGTTTACGCCTGTATTACGGAGTTCTTCACCAACCCAATTATTTAAACTGCTCGATGTTAACGTATATGGGGTGGACCATGCTGTGGCCACATTTTCAAAACTTATGGTTGGGTAAAAAACGCCAATTTTTGATTTTACTCGCCATCCGTTACTTGAAGGTAACCCTTTGTAATTAATATACCCTTCAGTTATGCCAATGGCACTATTACCTTTATTTGCAAACGCATTAGCGACGACAGAAGCAGACCACTTGGAATTAAGCTCTAAATCGATATGCGCGCCAAGTTGACCCAGCGCAATACCGCTACCACTGTCATAGCGATATTTTCCGTAGTCACCCGCTAAATAGCTTTTTGCATCATCACTTGCAACATGAAAGGCTCTAACATCGATTATTCCTTTTAAGCTAGCATCGAAAGCAAAAGAGTTTACGTGCCACCCAACTAGAAGTGGGCAAATTAGTGTTTTAATTAACAGTTTTTGCATTTGCGATGCTCTGCTTTTGGTATTTTGACTGAGATAACCATGCTTCAAATTCGTGCGCAGGTAAAGGCTTACTAATAAAGTAACCTTGTGCTAACTCACAATTTTGCGATTTAAGCCAAAGTAATGTTTCTTCATCTTCAATGCCCTCAGCAACCACAGTGAGACCCATACTATGAGCCAGTTTGATAGTGGAGCGAACAATAATTTTATCGTTTTCGTTTTCAAGTAAATACTGCACAAAAGAACGGTCAATTTTCAACTCTTGTACCGGAAGTTGTTTTAATTGTGCAAGTGATGAATAGCCTGTGCCGTAATCATCAATAGAGAGTTTAAAACCGCTTTTGTTGAGGTAGTTTAAAACTTCTGTTGCTTTAGTCGGATCATCTACCACGGCATCCTCAGTCACTTCCAGTGTAATGGCACAATCATCAAGTTGATGTTTATTTTTGAGAGCGATTACATAATCTGGATAAGACTTATCTAAAATATTCTCAGCAGAGATATTGATCGCAATATTTATTTTAATGCCATTTGCTAACCACTTTAAATATTGATCCACTGCAGTTTGAGTTACCCAACGCGTTAATGCATCCATTTGCCCAGTTTTTTCAGCAATACTAATAAAACTATCAGGTGGTATTAACCCTTTTTCAGGATGCTGCCATCTCACTAATGCCTCCACATGGCTAATTTCCATTGTTTTTAGCGACAGTTTTGGTTGGTAAAATAATGTAAGCTGGTTTTCTTCAATCGCCGTGCGAAGGTTATTGGTTAAGAAAAGTCGTTCTATGGCATTTTGGTCAAAAACAGGATCGTATACTTGGAAAGTGTGTTTATCATTTTTTGCACGTTGAATTGCCACATTAGATTTTTGTAATAATTCAGCAACTGAACAGTTAGGGTGTTGAGCAGAGCGCACAATACCAAATGAGTATTGAAGGTGAAGTTGAATGTTTTGAAAGTGACATTGCATCGTCAGCGCTTGCTGTAATTTCTCTATTAAGGTAGCTACATGCTGTTCATCAGCTATGAGTACAAAGTATTCAGCCCCAAGGTGGTAGCTATCAAAACCATGCTCTGTTTGAACGAGTTGGCTTGCAACTTCATTGATTACATAATCACTTGCTTGGTAACCGAGAGTATCAGCAATGTCTTCTGCACGCAGAATACATAATTGTATTATTAGAAAATCGCTTTTCGACTTCTGACGCCGCTCTATGGCGGTAATTAATGCATTTCGATTCGGAAGGTGAGTTAGCTGATCATGAAAAGCTTGAAAGCTAATCGTTTCTTCTCGCGAAATAATTGCTTTTGTCATCACGTTAAACTCACGTGAAAGCTGCTTTAATTCGCGACTGCCAGTAACATCGACGTTGCCATCGTAATTACCTTTTGTTATCGATTTTACTTGGCTAACCAAATTCTTAATTGGACGAGTAATATCTCTGGCAATTGCAACAGCGCCAAACGTTGACAGAATCACGGTAATGAAAACCAATAGAGTTAATTGCTCCCATTGGATATCAATGCTTTTAAGTAAATCAGCTCGAGACTCAAACAATACAGCTGAAATATAGCCATTGTTGGTATTTCCGAGCTCTAACCGGCTATATAAATATTGTTGTTCAGTATTAGCGATTATCCGCTTAAATACATCAGCTTTTATTGGGTAGTTTTGTTCATCTGAACTAGCAATAACATTGTAGTGTTTTCCATCAAAGCTCGCAAAACCAACATTCACATCGGTCAGAGCTGCCAGCTCATTGGCAAGCATATTATTAATTTGGTAACCAAAGCCTATCCAACCGACTAATCGCGCACCACTTTTAATAGGTGCAAAGCTTAATTGATATAATGCATTATCAATAAAGACGAGTTGGGTGGCTTCTTGTTTTAATAAATCTGTGGACTGGCTAAAGGGTTTGCCTTGCTCTTTTCCTATTCGTACTTTTTTATTTCCTTCGGCATCTGTAAACGTAACAAGCTGCGCAAAAACAGTGCCTTCACTATTTATTGCCATAGCAAGATCGCTATCAATGCGTTTTCGATGATTATTAAGTGCCACTAAAAAGCTTTTGGTATCTTCTTCTAACACCGATTTGAGGCCATAATCTTTGGCCGCAGTTTCAGCAAAAGCAGAAAGATAGTAACGACGATTGTTAAATTGAGTTTGAAAGATATCGGAAGCATTGCTCAGGCGGTTATTTAATTGAGTGCTTTCGAGCTTAATATTTGCATGGTAAGTAAAATAAAAGCTCACCAACTGTACGAGTAAAAGTAAAAATAGAAATAAAATTAGAATTTTACTTTGTAGGCTACGCACTTTTAGCAGTCTCATAATCAATTAGTACTCTTCTAAAAAATCAAATTCTTGTTGTCCAACTTGTTTTGGAATCGGCAATAGCGGCTTGGCTAAAGTTAATGTGATTGACTGTTTTTCGTTTTTGAAAGAATGTGTTTCAGTTATTTGATGAGAAGGTGTATCGAGTTGAGGGTGCCAAACAGAAACTTCGTATTCCCCTGAACTTGCAAGTGACATACTTAAGACGCCATCTGTATTGGTCTTAGCGAAATAAGGAGTATCAACGACAAGCAGAAAGCCACTCATCCAATCGTGAATATTACAGCCCATTGCGACTTCTTCTACACTGTTAATATTCTCAACTTGCTTAGATAAACCCGTTTTTAACTTAAATTCAAAACGATTTTTCCCAGACACTGAGTAAATATGGTGTGTTATGTCATCTTTGTTAGAAAAAACAATACTCTGACCTTTTTGCATAACAGTAATGTAAGGTGCAAATTTTTTATCTTTTTGATCGATTACAAGTTGCTGAGTATTAATTGATAGGTCTTTAATACCAGATTTCGGTGTGAGGTAAACGACAATATCGTTGATTGGGGTGTTATTTTTATCAACGACCTTAATATCGATTGCTAGCGCATTCGCGTTAGCAATCATCATCATTGTTGAAAGTGAAAATAAAATATTCTTCAAAAGATGTTTCCCCATGCTGTGCCCACATTGATTTACTTGTTTAATTTTCAGAGTTGATTCAATGAGCTAAAAGTAAGTTTAGACCTGTTTATAGCTAGAGCGAGGTTTTAGGGAAAAAATTGCAATATTTATTAAAAATATAAAAAAGCCAATCATTGTTGATTGGCTTTCAATAAGGTAATGCTGAAATTAATTATTCTATATTCTGAATTTGCTCACGCATTTGCTCAATCAGTACTTTGAGCTCAACTGCCGCATTAGTTACTTCAGTATTTATCGATTTAGACGCTAAGGTATTAGCTTCACGGTTAAATTCTTGCATCATAAAATCCAAACGACGACCACATGCGCCACCTTTTTTAAGGATTTTTCGGGTTTCTTTAACGTGTGACTGCAAACGGTCAAGTTCTTCAGCCACATCTTGTTTTTGCGCAAGGTAAATCAGTTCTTGCTCAAGTCGGTTTTGATCGATTTCAGCTTTGAGCTCTTCTAACCGTGTAGTAAGTTTCTCGCGCTGCCATTTCATTACTTCAGGCATTTGCTCAGTCACAATATCGACTTGTGCTAAAATTGCCGTTAGTCGAGTATCAATCATAGTTTCTAAATTTGCACCTTCAGAACCACGCGCATCAATAAAGTCCGACACTGTTTTATCAAAACCACTTAGCAGCTCAGTTTGCACTGAGTCCATGTCCATTTCTTCAGCTTCCATTACGCCAGGCCAGCGAAGAATGTCCATTGGGTTAATGTCGCCTTTCACTTGGTCTTGTAACCAAGATGCATTATTCATTATTTGTTTTGCTAATGATTCATTAATTTTCATTTCGCCAACATGTGCTGGGTTAGCATTAAACTTAAGGGCAACTTCTACTTTCCCGCGTTGTAATTGCTTACGAAGTTTCTCACGGATAACAGGCTCTAGTGCTCTAAATTGTTCGGGTAAGCGAATAAAGGTTTCTAAGTATCTTTGGTTAACAGAGCGAATTTCCCAAACGCCGTTACCCCAGTCACCCTTAACTTCGTGGCGAGCGTAGGCTGTCATACTATGGATCATGTGCGGTTTCCTAAGTTTTTAGAAATGATAATTTGTGCTTGGTCGCATTATAGCGGAAGTTGTTTAGCAGCTTACAGTAAATTTTACTTTATAAAAATATAAAGAGGGTGGCTTTTATTACTTTTACCGTAGCGAATAAAAGAATTACTTCTTATAATATGCCAAATCTTGAATAGTGAGGATATCCAATGCGTCCTAGTGAACGAACGCCCAACCAAATTCGCCCAGTTTCTTTTACTCGTAATTATACAATGCATGCTGAAGGTTCAGTATTAGTTGAGTTCGGCAATACCAAGGTATTGTGTACTGCAACAGTTGAAGCAGGCGTGCCGCGCTTTATGAAAGGGCAAGGTAAAGGTTGGATTACTGCCGAATACGGTATGTTACCGCGTTCTACACATAGCCGTTGTGGTCGTGAAGCTGCAAAAGGTAAGCAAGGTGGTCGCACTATGGAAATCCAACGCCTGATTGCACGCTCGTTACGTGCAGCTGTTGACTTGGCAGCACTTGGTGAAAATACAATCACAATTGACTGCGATGTTATCCAAGCTGATGGTGGTACGCGCACAGCTTCAATTAGTGGTGCATGTGTCGCATTAGTAGATGCGCTTACTTACATGCGTACCAAAGGTATGATTAACGCTAATCCTCTTAAGCATATGATTGCGGCAATCTCGGTAGGTATTTATAACGGCGAAGCGGTAACGGATCTTGAATATCTTGAAGATTCAGAAGCTGAAACGGATATGAATGTGATTATGACTGAAACAGGTAAGTTTATTGAAGTGCAAGGTACAGCAGAAGGCGAACCGTTCTCTTACGACGAATTAACTGACTTACTTGAATTAGCTAAGCATTCAATTCGCGAAATTATTGACCTTCAAAAACAAGCATTGGCGTAATAGGGTATAACATGAAAGATTATCAAAAAGAATTTATTGAATTTGCACTTGAAAAGCAGGTTTTAAAATTTGGTGAGTTTACACTTAAGTCTGGTCGTACTAGCCCTTACTTCTTTAATGCGGGTTTATTTAATACAGGTCGTGACCTTGCTCGTTTAGGTCGCTTCTATGCTGCTGCATTGCAAGATTCAGGTATCGACTTCGATGTGTTATTTGGTCCTGCATATAAAGGTATTCCAATTGCAACAACAACAGCTGTTGCATTAGCTGACCACCATGACCGTGATGTACCATATTGCTTTAACCGTAAGGAGAAAAAAGATCACGGTGAAGGCGGTACATTAGTAGGCTCTGCGCTTGAAGGTAAAATCATGCTGGTGGATGACGTAATCACGGCAGGTACAGCTATTCGTGAATCAATGGAAATTATCGCAGCAAATGGCGCTGACTTGTCAGGTGTTCTGATTGCGCTTGATCGTCAAGAAAAGGGTAAAGCTGAATTATCTGCAATCCAAGAAGTTGAACGCGATTTTAATACACAGGTCATTTCAATTGTAAAATTAGCTGACCTAATCACCTACCTAGAACAAAAAGGTGATATGTCAGAACACTTAGCTTCGGTTAAAGCTTATCGCGACCAATACGGTGTAGCTTAATTACATAATAATTTGATATAAAACCCCGATAATCGGGGTTTTTTTATGGATAAATAAAATGAGCGAAATAAATAAACCAAACGGCGGTGGATTACAGCGCGTATTTAAAGCCAGCTATTGTTCTTATTTAGGTATTAAAGCAGCAATAAAAGAAGAAGCGGCTTTCCGTCAAGAATTGTTTTTAGTATTAATTATGTTTCCGGCTTCATTTTGGTTGGCTCAAGACTTGATTCATTGGGCTGTATTAGTGTCGGTATTATTATTAGTACTTATCGTAGAGTTACTTAATTCTGCAATAGAAGCATTAACTGATCGCGTAAGCACAGAAAGACATGTTTTATCGGGTCGTGCAAAAGATATGGGTTCAGCAGCAGTGACTTTCTCACTATTAATAGTGGGTATTGTTTGGGGTGTAAGCCTTTATATAAAGATCTTTGCTTAATTTGCTGTGGTGTAAAATTAGCCATTTCATAAGTTATCTCGCTTTAAAAGTGATAATTATGTTACGAAAGTTGCAATTTATAGGTGTTTTGTACGCATTTCGCCCAAACGATCCAAAAAACTAAAAAAAGTTTGAAATAGGGGTTGATCCAAATTCGGATCTCTCTATAATGCGCCTCCACCAACACGGGGAACGACGCAGCATAGCAGCGAATCACGAGTTGGTTGAGTCAAGTAAAACTGAGTTTTGAAACTTTCTTAAAAATATAAGAAAAATAATCAAAATTAAGTGTTGACAAAAAATTAGGAAAGCGTAACATACGCAGCCCTAACAGCGGCGAAGCGTCGCGGCAAGCACAAGGTTGTTTGCACTGTTCTTTAAAAATTTAAGCAATCATCTGTGTGGGCACTCGTACAGATTAAGTTCTAACATACGCTTTTAGCGTAACAAAATTTAGACTTAATTGAACTGAGTGACCAATTGATACGAAAGTATCAGCACAGTCAATTCGATATCTTTTGATATCAAAATCAGAATTCATTGAGTCGGAACGTATGTTCCAAAAACACTTTTAATTGAAGAGTTTGATCATGGCTCAGATTGAACGCTGGCGGCAGGCCTAACACATGCAAGTCGAGCGGTAACATTTCTAGCTTGCTAGAAGATGACGAGCGGCGGACGGGTGAGTAATGCTTGGGAACATGCCTTTAGGTGGGGGACAACCATTGGAAACGATGGCTAATACCGCATAATGTCTACGGACCAAAGGGGGCTTCGGCTCTCGCCTTTAGATTGGCCCAAGTGGGATTAGGTAGTTGGTGAGGTAATGGCTCACCAAGCCGACGATCCCTAGCTGGTTTGAGAGGATGATCAGCCACACTGGAACTGAGACACGGTCCAGACTCCTACGGGAGGCAGCAGTGGGGAATATTGCACAATGGGCGCAAGCCTGATGCAGCCATGCCGCGTGTGTGAAGAAGGCCTTCGGGTTGTAAAGCACTTTCAGTTGTGAGGAAAGGTTAGTAGTTAATACCTGCTAGCTGTGACGTTAGCAACAGAAGAAGCACCGGCTAACTCCGTGCCAGCAGCCGCGGTAATACGGAGGGTGCGAGCGTTAATCGGAATTACTGGGCGTAAAGCGTACGCAGGCGGTTTGTTAAGCGAGATGTGAAAGCCCCGGGCTCAACCTGGGAACTGCATTTCGAACTGGCAAACTAGAGTGTGATAGAGGGTGGTAGAATTTCAGGTGTAGCGGTGAAATGCGTAGAGATCTGAAGGAATACCGATGGCGAAGGCAGCCACCTGGGTCAACACTGACGCTCATGTACGAAAGCGTGGGGAGCAAACGGGATTAGATACCCCGGTAGTCCACGCCGTAAACGATGTCTACTAGGAGTTCGGTTTTTCGGAACTGTCTTCCAAAGCTAACGCATTAAGTAGACCGCCTGGGGAGTACGGCCGCAAGGTTAAAACTCAAATGAATTGACGGGGGCCCGCACAAGCGGTGGAGCATGTGGTTTAATTCGATGCAACGCGAAGAACCTTACCTACACTTGACATCCAGAGAACTTACTAGAGATAGTTTGGTGCCTTCGGGAACTCTGAGACAGGTGCTGCATGGCTGTCGTCAGCTCGTGTTGTGAGATGTTGGGTTAAGTCCCGCAACGAGCGCAACCCCTATCCTTAGTTGCCAGCGATTCGGTCGGGAACTCTAAGGAGACTGCCGGTGATAAACCGGAGGAAGGTGGGGACGACGTCAAGTCATCATGGCCCTTACGTGTAGGGCTACACACGTGCTACAATGGCGCATACAGAGTGCTGCGAACTCGCGAGAGTAAGCGAATCACTTAAAGTGCGTCGTAGTCCGGATTGGAGTCTGCAACTCGACTCCATGAAGTCGGAATCGCTAGTAATCGCGAATCAGAATGTCGCGGTGAATACGTTCCCGGGCCTTGTACACACCGCCCGTCACACCATGGGAGTGGGTTGCTCCAGAAGTAGGTAGCTTAACCTTAGGGAGGGCGCTTACCACGGAGTGATTCATGACTGGGGTGAAGTCGTAACAAGGTAGCCCTAGGGGAACCTGGGGCTGGATCACCTCCTTATACGATTTAGAACTTTTTGTTCGAAGTGTCCACACAGATGATTGTTAGCTAAGCGTTTGCTTAGTTAATTTGCTCTTTAAAAATTTGGAAAGCTGACAAACTTTAAATTAAGTGCTTACTTGTAAGTGCATTATTTAATTTAGAGTTCTCAAAATAAAGTAAAGAAAATATGCCGCAACATTAAGTTGTTGTTGGTATCTACTTTAGTATTCAATATTTAACTTCTGGCGGAGTTAAAAACTGTCTTTAGCAATACAAACCATTTTGGGTTGTATGGTTAAGTGACTAAGCGTATACGGTGGATGCCTTGGCAGTTGGAGGCGATGAAGGACGTATTAACTTGCGATAAGCCTAGTCAAGCTAGTAAAAAGCGCTTGAGACTAGGATTTCCGAATGGGGAAACCCACCACTTAGTGGTATCACTTACTGAATACATAGGTAAGTGAGGCGAACCGGGAGAACTGAAACATCTAAGTACCCCGAGGAAAAGAAATCAACCGAGATTCCGAAAGTAGCGGCGAGCGAAATCGGATTAGCCCTTAAGCTGTAATGTAGTTAGTGGAACATTCTGGAAAGTTTGACGATACAGGGTGATAGTCCCGTACACGAAAACTTATTTACAGTGAAATCGAGTAGGTCGGAGCACGTGAAACTTTGACTGAATATGGGGGGACCATCCTCCAAGGCTAAATACTCCCAACTGACCGATAGTGAACCAGTACCGTGAGGGAAAGGCGAAAAGAACCCCTGTGAGGGGAGTGAAATAGAACCTGAAACCGTATACGTACAAGCAGTAGGAGCAGATTCGTTCTGTGACTGCGTACCTTTTGTATAATGGGTCAGCGACTTATATTCAGTAGCGAGGTTAACCATTTAGGGGAGCCGTAGTGAAAGCGAGCGTTAACTGCGCGTTTAGTTGCTGGGTATAGACCCGAAACCCGGTGATCTAGCCATGGGCAGGTTGAAGGTCAGGTAACACTGACTGGAGGACCGAACCGACTATCGTTGAAAAGCTAGCGGATGACCTGTGGCTAGGAGTGAAAGGCTAATCAAACCGGGAGATAGCTGGTTCTCCCCGAAATCTATTTAGGTAGAGCCTCGGACGAATACTATTGGGGGTAGAGCACTGTTAAGGCTAGGGGGTCATCCCGACTTACCAACCCTTTGCAAACTCCGAATACCAATAAGTAATATCCGGGAGACACACGGCGGGTGCTAACGTCCGTCGTGGAGAGGGAAACAACCCAGACCGCCAGCTAAGGTCCCAAAGTGTATGTTAAGTGGGAAACGATGTGGAAAGGCCCAGACAGCCAGGAGGTTGGCTTAGAAGCAGCCATCCTTTAAAGAAAGCGTAATAGCTCACTGGTCGAGTCGGTCTGCGCGGAAGATGTAACGGGGCTAAACATACCACCGAAGCTGCGGCTGCGAATTTATTCGCGGGGTAGGGGAGCGTTCTGTAAGCTGTTGAAGGTGTGTCGGGAGGCATGCTGGAGGTATCAGAAGTGCGAATGCTGACATGAGTAACGATAAAGCGGGTGAAAAACCCGCTCGCCGGAAGACCAAGGGTTCCTATCCCATGCTAATCAGGGTAGGGTGAGTCGACCCCTAAGGCGAGGCCGAAAGGCGTAGTCGATGGGAAACGGGTTAATATTCCCGTACTTGGAATAATTGCGATGGGGGGACGGAGCAGGCTAAACAAGCATGGCGTTGGTTGTCCATGTGAAAGTATGTAGGCTGGAAACTTAGGCAAATCCGGGTTTCTAAGGCTGAGATACGAGACGACACTCTACGGAGTGGAAGTTGTTGATGCCATACTTCCAGGAAAAGCCTCTAAGCTTCAGATTATTTCGAATCGTACCCCAAACCGACACAGGTGGTCAGGTAGAGAATACTAAGGCGCTTGAGAGAACTCGGGTGAAGGAACTAGGCAAAATTGTACCGTAACTTCGGGAGAAGGTACGCTCTTATCTGTGATGAGACTTGCTCTCTAAGCGGACGAGAGTCGCAGTGACTAGGTGGCTGGGACTGTTTATTAAAAACACAGCACTCTGCAAATTCGAAAGAAGACGTATAGGGTGTGACACCTGCCCGGTGCCGGAAGGTTAATTGATGGGGTTAGCTTCGGCGAAGCTCTTGATCGAAGCCCCGGTAAACGGCGGCCGTAACTATAACGGTCCTAAGGTAGCGAAATTCCTTGTCGGGTAAGTTCCGACCTGCACGAATGGTGTAACCATGGCCACGCTGTCTCCACCCGAGACTCAGTGAAATTGAAATCGCAGTGAAGATGCTGTGTACCCGCGGCTAGACGGAAAGACCCCGTGAACCTTTACTACAGCTTGGCACTGAACATTGACCCTACATGTGTAGGATAGGTGGGAGGCTTTGAAGCACAGTCGCTAGATTGTGTGGAGCCGTCCTTGAAATACCACCCTTGTAGTGTTGATGTTCTAACATAGGCCCCTGAATCGGGGTTGTGGACAGTGCCTGGTGGGTAGTTTGACTGGGGCGGTCTCCTCCCAAAGAGTAACGGAGGAGCACGAAGGTTTGCTAAGTACGGTCGGACATCGTACGGTTAGTGTAATGGTAGAAGCAAGCTTAACTGCGAGACAGACACGTCGAGCAGGTACGAAAGTAGGTCATAGTGATCCGGTGGTTCTGAATGGAAGGGCCATCGCTCAACGGATAAAAGGTACTCCGGGGATAACAGGCTGATACCGCCCAAGAGTTCATATCGACGGCGGTGTTTGGCACCTCGATGTCGGCTCATCACATCCTGGGGCTGAAGTCGGTCCCAAGGGTATGGCTGTTCGCCATTTAAAGTGGTACGCGAGCTGGGTTTAGAACGTCGTGAGACAGTTCGGTCCCTATCTGCCGTGGGCGTTTGAGAATTGAGAGGGGCTGCTCCTAGTACGAGAGGACCGGAGTGGACGAACCGCTGGTGTTCGGGTTGTGATGCCAATTGCATTGCCCGGTAGCTACGTTCGGAATCGATAACCGCTGAAAGCATCTAAGCGGGAAGCGAGCCTCGAGATGAGTTCTCACTTTAACTTGAGTTAACTGAAGGGCCGTTGAAGACTACAACGTTGATAGGCGAGATGTGGAAGTGCTGTGAGGCATTAAGCTAACTCGTACTAATTACCCGTGAGGCTTAACCATACAACGCCAAAGTGGTTTAGACTCGTTAGAAGTTGAATAGTCTCTGAAAAAAGAGACAAATACTAAAGTAGACATTTACTTAAAAAAAGCTTTCCAGATTTAGATTTAAGACAAGCTCTTAAGTCAACCAGATTTGCTTGGTGACTATAGCGTTTTGGAACCACCTGACCCCATGCCGAACTCAGAAGTGAAACGAAACAGCGTCGATGATAGTGTGGGTTCGCCCATGTGAAAGTAGAACATCGCCAAGCTCCTAATTAAAGAAACCCGTTGCAGAGATGCGACGGGTTTTTTAAAGCCTAAAATTAATAAAAACAAGCAAAACGAATTTTGCTTGGTGACTATAGCGTTTTGGAACCACCTGACTCCATGCCGAACTCAGAAGTGAAACGAAACAGCGTCGATGATAGTGTGGGTTCGCCCATGTGAAAGTAGAACATCGCCAAGCTCCTATTTAAAGAAAGCCTCAACACTCTGTTGAGGCTTTTTTGCATTGAGTGATTAATTATTTCACCGGGCTATAATTCACCACTCGAAGTGGGGGTCATGATGATGATTTTTGTCGATCCTTATAATTCAATTCCTGTAGCTTAGTTACATTGCTCATCTTCATAATTACTCCCGCATTATCCTACTTGCCTACATTCATGTAAGACACAGATCTCATTTCAAAGTAGAGTGAAAATGTGTTCCGATTACTTTTTATTTTCAGACTGTGAGGCTCAGAAATATTCCTGATATTCTTGCTAGTTAATGTCTCCCATAACTGTTGTATGCGAATCGAGAAAAGTGCATAAGGTGGAAATTGTTAAACGCTAATAACATTTCCACATTTCTAAATATTAATTAAACAAAAACCCTGAAAAATCTAGTTCGTCATTTTGTTACTAACCAACAGTCCAAAGCTATGAGTTTTTATATGTGCTTTTAGTTAATAGATTGCAGCTGATTTATATAATGAATTTGTCTTAGTCAGTAATAACGCCAGTTAGTATGTGAGATATTTCTTACTCTTTCTGTGGTTAGTATCTTTTTTATTACTGCTTTTTCTCGAGTCTAAACTCTAATTGTCTGATATATATGGTTTTTATATATTGTTGCAATTATGTTTCAAATAATTATTGCTATGCACTCCTTTTATGTGTTCCTAGATTAATTACACTATTAGATATCAAAAGGCTAGGGAGCAGGCTGAAAATGGAATTATTTGAACAAGATATAAAGGATATTGAAAAAAACCGAATAAGCTTTTATTTAGCTTGTTTAGAAGAGTTCTCTCAGTTTGGCTACAGCGACCCTTACATCGAACAGATCAAAAAAGATTTAGAACTGCTGAAAACTAAATCTTCATACCAAGATTCATAGTTTACGAGTTTGGGGACTCGTTAGCCAAGGCGGATGCCTTGGCTTTTTTAGTTTTAGTGAACCTCAATATAAATCAATTTACCCTAAGTAAATCATTGTAAAGAAATACCTGTTTCCTGCATTATCTTCTTGTTTTTAGTTAAGTTCTGTTTAGTCTTATTTGCTGGACAATATAATGTTAATTCATATATGTTAAGGAGTTAAATAAACTCAAGGGAATTATCATGATAAAAAAAGCACTTGCACTTGCTGTGTGCACAGCCTTGGTTGGTTGTGGTGCAGACAAAAGCGAAGAGTCTACTCAAGTTGAAAATAAGGTTGAGCAAACTATTGCTCAGACCGTACTCACTTATCCTGAAACTAAAAAAGGTGATGTGGTAGATACTTATTTTGATACTCAAGTTGCCGACCCATATCGATGGTTAGAAGATGATATGAGTGATGAAACTGCTCAGTGGGTTAAAACGCAGAATAAAGTGACTTTTGATTACCTTTCGCAAATCCCTTATCGCGATAAACTAAAAGAGCGCTTAACCAAGTTGATGGATTATGAAAAAGTCGGTGCGCCTTTTAAAGAAGGCAAATACACTTATTTTTATAAAAATGATGGCTTACAAAACCAATATGTTATTTATCGCCAAGTTGAAGGTGGTGAGCCAGAAGTATTCCTTGATCCAAATACATTCAGTGAAGATGGCACAACTTCTTTAGCAGGTATTACTTTTTCTAAAGATGGCTCATTAGCTGCGTATCAAATTTCTGAAGGCGGTAGTGACTGGCGTAAAGTCATTATTATTGATGTTGAAACTAAGAAACAAATAGCCGACACCTTAGTCGACGTTAAATTCAGTGGCCTGTCATGGGTTGGTAATGAAGGTTTCTATTACTCAAGCTATGATAAGCCAAAAGGTAGTGAACTCTCAGCTAAAACAGACCAGCATAAACTCTATTTCCACAAGCTGGGCACAAAGCAATCTGACGACAAAGTTGTATTTGGTGGGACCGATGCAGAAAAACATCGCTATGTTGGCGGTTATGTAACAGAAGACGATCGTTACTTGCTAATTTCAGCTGCGGTATCAACGTCGGGTAATAAGCTCTTCATTAAAGATTTAACTAAGCCAGATAGCAAACTAGAAACTATTTTAGACCACACTAATTCAGATACTCAGGTTATTGAAAACCAAGGTTCTAAACTTTACTTAGTAACAAACCTAGATGCACCAAATAAACGCATTGTAACGGTTGATGCAACTAATCCTTCGTCTGAAAACTGGAAAGACTTAATTCCAGAGACTGAAGACGTGCTAAACGTTTCAACAGGTGGTGGTTATATCTTTGCACGATATATGGTAGATGCTATTTCAAAAGTGCAGCAATACGATATGAACGGCAAGCTTATTCGTGATATTGAGCTTCCGGGCGTTGGCACAGCGGGTGGCTTTGGCGGAGAGAAAGAAGATAAAGAACTTTACTACTCTTTCACTAATTACAAAACACCGGGTACAACGTTTAAGTTTAATGTTGAAACAGGCCAGAGCGAAGTTTACCGTAAGTCAGGTGCTGATTTTGACCCTGCACAGTACGAATCAAAGCAAGTATTTTATAAATCGAAAGATGGTACTGAAGTACCAATGATCTTAACTTATAAGAAAGGCTTAAAGCTTGATGGCTCTAACCCGACTATTTTATATGGCTACGGTGGCTTTAATGTTAGCTTAACACCGCGCTTTAGCCCGACGCGTGCAGCATGGCTAGAGCAAGGTGGTATTTATGCTGTAGCGAACCTTCGTGGTGGCGGTGAATATGGTAAAAAGTGGCATAAAGCGGGTACGCAATTACAAAAACAAAATGTATTTGATGACTTTATCGCAGCTGCAGAGTACTTAATTGCTGAGAACTATACGTCAAGTGCAAAGCTTGCGGTAAATGGTGGCTCTAACGGTGGTCTACTTGTAGGTGCAGTTATGACTCAGCGCCCTGAGCTATTCAAAGTTGCATTACCGGCAGTGGGTGTTTTAGATATGCTGCGTTACCACACATTTACAGCGGGTGCTGGTTGGGCGTATGACTATGGTACAGCAGAACAAAGCAAAGAAATGTTCGAATACTTAAAAGGTTATTCACCTGTTCACAATGTGAAAGAGGGTGTTGAATACCCGGCGACTATGGTAACTACAGGCGATCATGATGACCGTGTAGTACCAGCGCATTCATTTAAGTTTGCTGCTGAGCTTCAAGACAAGCAAGCAGGTGTTAACCCTACACTTATTCGTATTGAGACCAATGCAGGTCACGGTGCGGGTACACCAACGAGCAAAATCATTGAACAGTACGCTGATATTTATGGCTTTACACTTTACAACATGGGTGTGAAAAAGCTGTAATTCCAGCTAATATAGTTTTAATCAAAAGCGCAAATTCGATTTGCGCTTTTTTTTTTCATAAAATTTAGAATTCTTTGGCTTAGATCATTGCCAGCCATGGCTTGCTAATTTAGACTTCTATACATCTAACGTATTAGGACTTATCCATGTTTGCATTACCAGAAATCAACCTTAAAGGAAAAGTGTCAGATGAAGAATGGCAGCTGCGAGTCGATCTTGCTGCTTGTTATCGTTTAGCGCATTACTATGGTTGGGACGATACCATTTATACGCATATTTCAGCACGTTTACCTGGAAAAGATGAGTACCTAGTAAATGCATTTGGTTTAACCTTTGATGAAATCACGGCATCAAATCTAGTAAAAGTGAACTTACAAGGTGAAATACTTGATGATTCGCCGTTTGAGATTAATCCAGCCGGTTTTACAATTCACAGTGCGATTCATGAAGTGCGTCATGATGCGCAATGTGTCATTCATCTGCATACCAATGAAACCATTGTGGTATCAAGTTTAGAAGGTGGCTTAAAGCCGATTTCACAGCATGCAATGTTCCCACTGAGTAACATTGCTTATCACGGCTATGAAGGCTTAGCTGTAAATGCTGAAGAAAAAGCACGCTTGCAGGCCGATTTAGGTAATGCGCATACGTTAATGCTGCCTAACCATGGTGCATTAACCTTAGGTCCTTCGATTGGTGAAGCCTTTATGCGTTGGGCTGATTTACAACGTGCCTGTGAAATTCAGGTGATGGCACTTTCAACTAGCCAACCACTTATTGCCATAGACCAGCAAATTTTAAATACGGTGAAAGAGCAGCAAAACAAAGTACACACAGGTAGCACGGGTGGTCAAAAATCTTGGCCTGCAATGCGTCGTTTAGCGTATCGTATCGATCCTAGCTTTACAGAATAATAAGCAAATAAGTATCAAAGTGCTTCAATGGGTTTGAAGTACTTTTTTAATCTCTAAACCTTTGCAAAGTGCAAAGTAAAAATTAAACGTTTGGCAACAATAATTAGGAGCCCAACAAATATGAAAGTAACTCGCGTCGAAGTGTTTGATACCCATTGCCCCGAACGCCCGCAATGGAACCCCGTTTTTGTTCGTATCCATACAGATGAAGGGATCTCTGGTGTTGGTGAAGCCGGCCTTGCTTATGATCTAGGCCATAGCGCCGCAGCAAATATGATTAAAGAATTTGCAGAAGCGTTTTTAATTGGTTTCGACCCTTTCCAAACTGAAAAGTTATGGTCACGTATGCTGCGCGAAAGTTTTTGGGGCCTAGGTGGCGGCCCGGTCGTTTATGCAGCAATGAGTGCGATTGATACCGCTCTTTGGGACATCAAAGGTAAAGCGCTTAACTTACCTGTATACCAACTACTTGGCGGCAAGGTAAATGACAAGCTACGTACTTATGCATCGCAACTACAGTTTGACTGGGACGATGAGTTCAAAGCACTCGTGCAACCGCAAGAATACGCAGAAGCCGCATTAAAAGCGATTGCTGAAGGTTATGATGCGGTTAAAGTAGACCCAATCATGTATGACAAAGATGGCAATACTTACTACGAGCGCACCAAAATTATTTCTCGTGGCGAAATGAAGCTTTACCGCGCACGTATGGCAGCTATTCGCGAAGCGGTTGGCGATGAAGTCGATATCATCTTTGAATGCCATAGCTTACCAGGCGCAACAACAGCGATTCAGCTAGGAGAAATCGCTGAAGAGTTTGATTGTATGTATTACGAAGAACCAGTTAACTACTTAAATCATTCGCTACACGCTAAAGTTGCCGACAAAGTTGCTGTACCAATTGCCGGTGGCGAACGTTTATATAACCGCTGGGGTGTACGCCCGTACCTTGAAGATCAAAGTGTTGATGTATTACAACCTGATATTGGTTTGTGCGGTGGCTTTACTGAGACCAAAAAAGTGTGTGACTACGCTGATATTTTTGATGTGCGCATTCAAGCGCATGTATGCGGCGGCCCTGTGGCAACTGCGGCATCACTGCACCTTGAAACAGCTATTCCAAACTTTTTAATTCACGAGCATCACACCTATGCAATTAAAAAGTGGAACCGCGAATTATGTATTCAAGATCCGCAGCCTAAAAATGGTTTCTTCGAAGTATCAGAAGCACCAGGTATTGGTATTGAACTGAACGATGACGTGATTATGAAATCGCCACGTATTGAGATTAAATAAAACTGTAAACTAAGCTCATTATAATCAGGAATACCTAGCTGTTAGATTGGCGTTTTACAATGCTAAACCAACCTAAAGTATTCCTGATTAATCTTGCTAAAAGTACCGAACGCCTTAAGAAAAGTAGCGCACGATTAGCTGCGCAGAATATTCAATTTGAACGTATTCCAGCCATTGATGGTACAAAACTCACCAACGAAGAAATTCAAGCGCATTATTCATCGCAATTAAATTCAAAACAGTATTACCGCAATCTTGGCTATGGTGAAATTGGCTGCTTTTTAAGTCATCGCTTGGCTTGGCAAAGAATTGTTGAACAAAAGCTGCCTTATGCAATTGTATTAGAAGATGACTTTCAACTAGTGGGTGATCTCAGTGCGTTATTTAGTACCATTGACTCTCTAGAGTGTGATTGGCAACTATTAAAACTTGCCGCCTACCAAAATCGAACTCGCCCTATTAAAGTAACAAAACAAGTTAATAAGCAGTTTGATTTAGTGCTCCATAAAAAGCCGCTTACTGGCTGTTGTGCCCAAGCAATTACTTATGAGACAGCGAAGCGGTTACTAAGGGTAACTGAACAATTTGGTTGTCCAGTAGATACGCAAATTCAACGCACTTGGCAAACAGGTGTTTCAGTTTATTCGCTTATGCCCTTTGTGATTCAGCAAGACGGTAAAGTAGGCAGTGAAATTACTGCTGCATGTCAAAATCAAGTTATACGAAAGCATATTTTTAAGCGCAAAGTACAACAATTAAATGATATGGTTAACCACTACAAACAAACACAAAAGGCGCAAAATACGATTTTATCTTGGTAGTAACTAACTGCTAGCGTTATTGTTATTTGAAATAAAAAACATTAAAAACAGAAGCTTCTACATAACACTACCAATCACTACATAAAACTACATTTCTCAAATATTGTCATGTTAAAAAATGGTTTCTAATACGTTTCAAGATATGATGAAAAGTATAGGAAATGTTATGAAGAAAGTTGCTTTACCACTAGCTCTTGCCAGTGTTGCAGTGCTTAACGCGCCTCCTACAGTTGCACAAAATGCCACTGTGATGAAATTAAAATCGTTTGAACAATATACCCCACGTATTATTAATGGTAAGCCTGCCGTTGAAGGCAACTACCCGTTTATGACCTCACTTATTTCTGCTCAGGCTGAGGGAATTTCTCCATTTTGTGGGGCTTCATTTATTGGTGGACGTTATGTTTTAACCGCATCGCATTGTATTGAGGGCGCATCAGCTGACAACGTTCATGTTTGGATTGGTGGCTATGATACGACTAAACCTGAATCAGGTAAGCGTTTTAGTGTGGCACAAATCTATGAACATGAAAGCTATGGTGATGTTGGTCTGAATAACGATATTGCGATTGTTGAGTTAACAGAAGAAGTAACTGGGATCACGCCAATAAAGTTAGTTACGCCTGAAATGGAAGCGAATCTAAAAGACGGTTCTGAACTTATCGTAATGGGTTGGGGTAATATGAACCCAAATGGTAATGAAGCGCCAGAGTACCCTGAAATTTTGCAAGAAGTGACCGTTCCTCTTTACAACCGGGAACAATGTATTGCTGATTATACGCAAGATGGTGAAACCGGTATTACTGATAATATGATCTGTGCAGGCTTTGTTGAGGGTGGTAAGGATTCTTGTCAAGGCGATAGTGGTGGACCACTGATTTATAAGCATCAGGATGAATGGTACCAAGCTGGCGTAGTTAGCTTTGGCGATGGTTGCGCAGCGCCAAATGCTCCAGGTGTGTATGCGCGTGTTTCTAAATACAATGATTGGGTTGAAGCTAAAAAATCAGGTGTTTCTTACCAACAAATTACACGTCAGGGTTATGTTGAACAAACGTTTGATGAACAAGCTGTGTTCACGATTAAGAATGTTGGTTCAGATAGCTTTATGGTGACTAACGCAACGATTCAAGATAGCCAAGGGCTAGAATCAGTTGAGGTGGCTGAAAATCAATGTGATGGTAAAACACTTTCTTTTGATCAAACTTGCGACATCAATGTACGTGTTAAAACCGCACAAGAAGGCAACGCAGGCTTTATTTTAAAGTTAGACACGAATGATGCTGTTAATAAAGAAGCGGTACTGTTTTATGGTGCTAAAGTGCTCGCACAAGTATCTAACAATATGAATGAAATTGTGGGCAGTGATAATAACCATGTTAAATGGTGGAGTGGTGGCGACCTTGCTTGGCAAGTACAAACGAGTAAAGCTTCGCAAGGCGATTCAGCAATGGCTAGTGGCGATATTACCGATTATCAAGACAGTGTACTTTTAGCTACCATTGATAACGATCGTATTGAAAAGTTTAACTTTAAGCATTTAGTGTCTTCAGAAACTGATTGGGACTTTTTAACAATCCGTCACAACAATGAGTTAGTTATTAGTACATCGGGTATTGAAGCAACGGAATTTACAGCCCAAGAAATTACGTTAAAAGAAGGGGTGGATCGTATTACGATGATCTACAGCAAAGACGAAACGGATATCGATCCAAATGGTGATGACAAAGCTTATATTGATGAAGTGAGTACTGTACTTAAAAATACAGCGCCAGAGAGCAAAGTAAAACAAGCTAATATTACCGTTGAAGAAGAAAAAGCGTTTGTGTTAGATGCAAGTGATAGCACTGATGCAGAAGGTGATAGTTTAAGCTATCAATGGGAAGTGACGTCAGGAAGTATCACTATTCCAGATGCAACTAAAGCGGTCGTTAATTTAACGGCACCCACTTACAAAACAGCAAAAAGCTTGGCATTTAAAGTGACTGTAACCGATGCGTATGGTGCAACGAGTAGTAAAACAGTTAATGTAACAATCAATAAAAAACCAAAAAGAAGTAGTGGTAGCAGCGGTATACTTGCCCTTCTATTAGGTCTTGGATTGGTTGCACGCAGAAAACTAGTTTAAATTTATCCACATTGGAGTAGCCAGCAACTATTGCTGGCTTTATGATTATGAAAAAAATTTACCCCATCTTTTTTATGTTGCTAGTGAGCTTACTGGCGTCAGCATGCAGCGGCACAACGTTATCAAATAAAATGACTGAAGCAGAACGTAACAATCTCGAAAAAATTTACAGTTTTGATCTGTCAGCAGAAACCATAACATTTGTTGTGAAGTCGACTGGTTGCACAAATAAAGACGATTTCGAGTTACTTTATCAAGCACACCAAGGACATCATGAGTTTGCATTAAAGCGTCTTAAACAAGATATGTGTCGAGCAATGCCTCGAGCCTACCCTGTGAGCTTTAAACTGCCTGCTGAGGGGATATCGTCTGACAACTTAACAGTGCTTAATGCCATTGATGAAAATACGCCTGTTAAAGGGATTAAAAGAGGGCGATAATTAAGTTAAAGAAATAACGCTGCGGATAGTCGAGGAAAACGTTTGCAAACCTTATTCTTACGAATATACGGATCAGTCATTGTGGCAATTAGCTTAGTCTTGTTGCTAACTTATTTTGTATTTTCGGAGATTAACCATCATCGCTATCAGCAGCATTTAGCTGAGCAGCTTTCAGGTACCTTGTACTTAATTAAGCAAGGGATAGAAAGACAAAAAGATACCGCAGATCGTGAGCGCTGGCTTGAATTGGTGGCGTCTTTAATGAACGTCTCACTGTCGGTTTCCTCGCCATCAAAAGTGCCTAATCAAATCAACATATCCTTACAGCAAAACGAGCAAAATAGGTATCGCGTCAGTTATCCAATCAATGCACAACAGCAACTCGATTTGACTTTAAATGGTGTCAGTGAGCACCTTGTTACGGGTACCGCATTTTTATTGTTAAATGAGTTAGGTTTGTATCCCGCACAACAGCGTCAAATGATTTTTCAATCGATTAGTAGTGAATTCAACTACCCAATTCATCGCGTGAGTAGCGATAGTCAAGTACTGGATAGCGAACAGTTAGAGCGCTTAACCCGAGGTGAAATGGTTATTATATGGCAAACTGAGTTTGATAGTAGTTTGTCGTTTGATGTCTTTGCTCCTTGGGGAAATTCACAAGACTTACTTAAACTAGGCACGATAAACGTTTTCGAACAGTATCCAACGTGGTTATTGGTATCCGGTTTTGCCGCTGTATTGGTGGCGTTGGCATTATTAATCCTGCTCATTCTTCGCTTGATTGTAAATCGATTGACTTACATTCAGCATAAGGTAGATGCGATAGAACCGGAATTAATTGAAGCAACCAAAATGCCAGAACACCTTGATGTGATAAATCAATTAACCTGGAAAATAGACCAAATGGCACTGCGCATTAAGCGGTTAATTGCGCAAAAGCATCAAATGTTTCGTGCAGTGTCACATGATTTAAGAACCCCTTTATCTAAAGCGCAGTTCAGATTAGAAGCCCTGAGTCAGATTGGCGTAGATAATACGCTCGTTGAGCAAACAAAAGCTGATATGAATCAGCTTAACTTATTAATTGGTGACTTACTGAGTTACGAAAAAATCAGTGAAAGTGAACGAATTACAAAAGAAACGTTAGAACTTAACCATTTTATTATGACAATTGTAGATGGTATGACAATTGTTTTCCCTAAGGTAAAGTTTTCCTTTGAAGCCCAAAACTTCTGTGTGGCAGCGATAAATAAGCAGTTATTTACACGTATGTTAGAAAACCTATTAAATAATGCCGCCCGTTTCGCAGAGTCATCTGTTGTTGTGGCGTTATCGAGTAACGATACAACCACTGTATTAGATATTATTGATGACGGCCCCGGGGTAGATGAAAAAAGTAAAGCACATATTTTTGAGCCTTTTTATCAGCAAGATCAAAGTCGAAGCGCTAACTGTTCGGGCTACGGATTAGGATTAGCAATCGTTAAACAAATTGTTTCGCAACATGCTGGTGAAATAGAGCTGATGGCAACCTCACAAGGCGCCCATTTTCGCATCAGGTTACCCAATCAAGCAGAAGGAGAAGAGTCATGAGATTACTCTTTTGCATTGTTTGTTTGTTTTGTCTAACCGATGCTGTAGCGCAATCTAGCGATGCTAATACAACAAAGTCAGCACCAATAAATAAAGCGCTCAAAGATCAAAAAACTAATAAAAGTAACATTGACTGGGGCGATTGGGATAAAAAATTTAAACCCCAGCAACGTTATGGTGTAGGTATTAAAGGACAATTACAAAATGCTATCAGCGAGCTTGATAAGAGTAATCTATTAAACGATAGCAGTGGTGTATCAAATACGTCTCAATCTGCTCAAAATAAAAATGCCAAAAGAAAAGATATAAAAAAAATGAAGCAGGAATTGAGAGCACTTGAAGAAAAAGTAAAACAAGAGATTGAACATAATGAAGACTATTAAGAAAACTCCATTAATTTTAGGCCTTTTAGTAACATCACAGTTGTTATTACCTTGTTTTGCTAATAATAAAAATGACAACATCAATGCATTTGATCAAGCAATGCAACATGTCGAACGAGGAGAATGGGTAGCCGCAGAGGCTTTACTAAATTACCAATTATCACAATCACCAGAACAACATCGTGTGCGTTTAGAGTTAGCATTAACGCAGATGCAATTAACGAAATACTCAGAGGCTAAATCACACCTGTTAGCCTTAAGAAAGGTGTCTGAATTACCCGATAATGTCCGTTTTAATATTGAATTACTGCTTAATGAAATCAATGAAAAACAGCAACAAGTTGCGCCAACATCAGCCCATCAATGGGGGCTTGTTGGTTCATTGGCAACAGGTTATGACGATAATGTTAGGTTTAGTTTTGGTGATTACTTTTTAGATGATGATCCGTATCTAGATAGTTTTTATTTTGTATTGCCAGATGGTAAAGAGTACTTTATTTCAGAAAAAGGCTATCTCTATAGTCTCGATGGCGAGATTGTAATGCCTGATGAATTAGGTATTGATATAGCCCCTTTCATTGAAAAGCCAAACACAACTTTTATTGAATCGACCGCACTGGTTAAATACAACTACATTGGTGATCGTGTTACCTGGAAAAACAATTTATTAATTCGCAATATTGATAATTATGATTTTAGTGATTATGACAAACTACTCTATAAATTAGACTCAGAGCTTGTTTGGCCAATATCCAGTGATAAAGAAATTGGGGTGCAGCTTGAACAGCGCAACCAGTTTAGAGGTGGACAACCGCAAATAAAATCGAGTGCAATCAAACTTGGGTACCGATTCTTTTTTGATACAAGTGAATGGCATGTTTATGGTCAATATATGGATCGTACTTTTGAAACCATAGAAGTGAAATTTGGAGATTTTTCGTATACCAATTATGGTTTTGATAATACATCATGGGCGCTTGGCGTTGAGTGGAATAAACTTTTTTACAACAATCGTTTATTAGCCAAGGTACAATTCGAGTTAAAGAATAATGATGCTAGCGATGGACTAAACTACCAAGGTGGTATTTTAAAAACGGCATTAGTCTATCAAATAACCGATGAGTGGAGTGCGGTTGGCTATGCGCACTTCTTTCAGCAAGACTATAAACAAAGTGACTTAGAGAATGTATATGGTTTAGAAGCTGGTAGTGATATAGCCTCGATTGATAAAAGCTTACGTATCGGCGCAAAAATCGAATATCAGATGAATGAACACTTATCGACATTTCTTTCTACTGATTGGGGAGAGCGCTCGTCAGATATTTATTGGGGAGTTCATAGCAATACAGTTCGCATTAAGCTTGGTTTTAATTATGAATTCTAAAGTGGCGGTAAATGGAAAAATATAATCTGATAATTGTTGAAGATGACCACGAGTTAGCTAGCTTAACGCAGGCGTTTTTTCAGCAGTTTGAATTTAATTGTAAAGTAATTAGTGAAGGCCAACGTGCAGTTGAGCAAATTATTGCTGAACAACCTGATTTAGTACTACTAGACCTCATGTTGCCTGATATCGATGGCATGCAAGTCTTCCAACAAATCAAACCGAGCTATAGCGGCAAAGTCGCCATGCTAACTGCGCGTGGTGATACCATAGATCAAGTGCTTGGTCTGGAATTTGGCGCAGACGATTATATTTCTAAACCCATTGAACCACGCCTTCTTTTGGCAAAGTGTCGTGCATTATTACGCCGTGAGGCGGCAGGTGAAGTGAATAAGGAACATAACCTTTCTATTTGTGATATCACCATTAACAAGCATAAGCGAGAAGTACAAAAAGCGGGTCATGCAATAGAATTTGCAGCGCCTGAGTATGATTTATTATTGTTACTTATTGAACATCGTGGTGAAGTGATTAGTCGAGACTTTATTTTTAAATCGCTTTGGGGAATGGATTATGATGGGCAAAATCGTCAGGCAGATATTTATATTTCATCGATTCGCAGCAAGTTAGAAAATGACCCCAATCAGCCAAGCTTAATTAAAACAGTTCGCTCTAAAGGGTATTTGTTTACTGGTTAATTTCATCAGATTAAAAGCAAAAAGGGTATCAAGTGATACCCTTTTTCTTTTTTGATTGGCGTTAGCAAATTAACGCATTGTCACAAATTCTGCTGAGCCAGTTGGGTGAGAGAGAACGAAACGAAGTTTCGCAGTCTCTCGAACGCTTTTCAGGGATGAAAAGCCGGAATATCGCGTCAGGACGACTTTTTACTCAGTTCTTAACGCATTGTCAACTGTTACTCCGTACATTTAAGTCTGGAAATATTCTGGAAACCTATACTTCATCTAATATAGAAGGCTTTTCCAGAAAAAATGAAAATTAGAAAAAAAATTTATATTTATTCGAGTTCTGGAAAGTAGTTTTCCAGATTTTTTAATTATTAAATTTATGAATTTCCAGTTTACGAGCCATAATATTTGTAATATTAATGATGTAACAAGATTCAATCAAACGATGCTTAAGCGTGTTAAAGTTAGTTGATCTCAAAGTAACCAAAATAAAAACAAGGATTGTTTAAATATGAAGTTTCTCATTGTGGTATTTTATTTCGTTGCATGGTTCGCAATAGCTGAGCAAAAAGTGATCCCCGACTACGATACTGCAAGAGAGCATTGGTTTTGGGACAAACTATATATTTATGGTGGTGAAGGGTTATATTGCTCCATCCAATATAACGACAAAGGGTATTTTGTAAATCATAAAGGCAAATTACAAAAGATGACCCTAGAGCACGTGTATTCAGCTGATTGGATTGCGGATTATCATAACTGTGATAACAGAGATTCTTGTGAGGTTGATTCGTATAAAAGTGCAGAAGCTGACTTACATAATCTGTGGCCTACTCATGGTGGCGTTAATTCCTCTCGAAGTAATTATCCATTTAATGAAATTTCTGATGAGGTGTCTGAAAACAGATATTTTGATAAAGGCTGCCCTGATTTTGAAAGAGTCTATGGAGAAAGTAAGGATAAAATTTTTGTTGAGCCTCAAGATATTGTTAAAGGTCGGATAGCACGCTCAATGCTTTACATGAATTCAGAGTATGGGTTGCCTTTGAGGGGAATGGAAAAGTTAATGTTACGATGGCATATTAAATACCCAGTTGATAGTGAAGAGCTTTGGAGAAATTATGCTATCTATAGATTACAAGGTACATATAACCCTTGGATTAGTGAAATCAAGTAACGTTTAAGAACGATATTTGAAAACTGTAATAGCCAAAAGAATTTACATTCATGTCTACACATTCATTTTAAACTACATGAGAAATATCTTACGGTATTTAGAGTTCGAATAGCGCTCATTGAAATATAGTCTTTTGACGCTATTACTCGAGACGAAGGATCTTCATCTATATTAAGGAAAGTAGAAAATTTGACTTTCTCTAATAAAACTCATATGCAGTGATTGACAATGTAATAACTTTCTTTATGGGAGTTTTAGGAGTCGATGCCCAGTATTCAATCTAATTTCAAGTTAGATGGATTAGGAACTTGCTTTGTCCATCGGTTGTTGGTTTCTAGCACCAAGTCACTAATATTTAAAGCTAGCTGCTCATTTTTTTTGTCTTCATCTAAGCCTGCATACTCAGCTACATTGAAATCAAAGTGAGTAATCTGCACTTCAATTTGTCGCTGTGCATTTCTATAAATTGACCATAGCTCTTGAGGTTTACGTAACTGTAACCATGCAGTGCAAAATGCAGCTACAGCGGATAAGATTGATGGTAACACTTTTGCGTAAAACACTCCTTCTCCCAAGCCGACTAAAAGAGGGGCGGATAGAGTGCCAAACATGATAATTCTAAAACACCAAAGTGATTCTTTTTTATTGTGATCTGCTTTTTTCTTAAAGTGCTCTGCTTGCTCTGTGCCGTATTCTCTAGCTGACATTTTTTCACTACCTAATTAGTATCTATTTGAAACAATACCATGAATCTCTCGTAATTGATTATTATGGGGGTACTCTTCAATTAATACTTCTAACAGGTCTATTAAACCACGGTTTAAAGCTCCTTTTTCTGCCTCGTATGCGGCATGGAACCATTTATCTAACTCTGTTCCAGAGTTTTTCAATCGACTTGGTTTACCGCCAGCCTTCAGCCAAATATAGTCAAGCCTATCATAAGCGAGATTGGCACTGATTTCCGAAAACTTTTTTATAATCTCACTTTGGTGAGGTAGTGGTGAAGTACCTGCATTGATTGAAAACCAAAACTTATTACTGGAATTCAATAGTTCTGAACAAGCTTCTACTGCAGGCTTGAAGTATGGTGTCTCTGTCATCCAACCATAACTACTTTGATATAAGCAATTGGCAACTCTGTTCCAACGTTTTTCTAATATTAAATTCCCAAGCATATGAGCATTAGAGTGGAAGCCATTCGAGTGTGATTTTTTAAGCCAATTCAAGACATCATCTTCTCGATGAGCAATCGATTGTGATAAGTACGACAAAATAAAAGCAGGTTCGATATGTTTGCCAGTCATATGGGACTTCAATTCATCGATAAAATAAGTTTCTGCGTCACTTAAATGTTGTAAAGCCTGAGGATTAATTATAACTTCTTTAGTCATATCTTTAGCTAGAATAGAACTTTTTGAGGGGTCGAGTTGAGACCAAACTTTATTTCTATCTGCACTTGATAATAGATACTTCGAGATATTCTTAGACACCTGCTCAAAAGCTCTAGGTAGAATATTAGTTTTAAGACAATCACAGAGTTTCGCTAGAAAAGCCTCTCTTTCTATATTTGGAGGATAAAAAGTTCCTCCTATGTCTAACTGTTTTTGCCACAGTTGAAACGCATTATCTTCTGCGACATCAATGAAGTTGAGAAGAGAAGGCTCCTTTAGGGATCGCTCAGCTAACAAATCAATAAATGGAGAAAAAGTATTATCTCTGAGTAGGTTAATTGCATGTTTATGGGATAAATTTTGAACTATGAATGGTACACCTTCAGTCCAATTGGGCATGGAGTTTCGTTGTTTTTTGTATACTTGCTCTTCATCATACAGATTGAAAACAGCCCAGGCATGAAGCTTTGCCCATTCTTGAGAAAAAGAAAATTGCTCAAGCGCTATTAAACTATCTTCCGTTAGCTCACTCTTTTTTGCACTTTCAAACAATATTTCCTGAAGATCTTGTCGCACAGAAGGTAGCCGTAAAAAAATTTTTTGAAAGTGGGCTATAGAAAGCCAATACAACACATGAATACTAGTTTCTGATTTATTAACTAGAGTGCAGATCCCATTGACTACAGACTGTGACCACCATGGTATTGATTTATCCGGCAACGCTCTTTCAAAATACTTGTATAGCTCTTCATTACTAAGAGTTGTTAGGTTGTGCTCTATCCAAGTTGATAGTTCCACTTTCGGCATAGCACCCTCTGGAACCGCGTCACTTGATAAATTGGACATAGTCAAAATATCAGAAGCGCCGTCTTTACTAGTCATTAGCTTTTTAATCGTATTTAAAAGCTCGCTTTTTATAGCTTTAGTATTTTTTGGTGAAGGAAAGCAAGTGATTAAAGCCCTAAGCGCCACAATCGCATTAGTTAATGTGGGTTTTGCTCTAAACTGTTCTATGTTATCAGCTGCTCTTCCTAAAATGTTCAATACTTTCAAATCACCCGTTAACTTGGAACAGTCAAGCAGTAGTTGATGAAGTAATTGATCATTTTCAGCTCTATCAATCAGGTAGTTAGTTGCCCGAGAGCTTTCAGTGGTCATTGTACTATTAATTAAGGATACGTTAGGCAGATACCATTGATTCAAAACTGATGCGGGAACACAGTAAAGTTTAGGCAACTTAGTATTTGCTAATGCTTGAGGTGGTGTAAATGCGCTTCTAACAGAAAACTCTTTACGTGCTTCACTCCACAAGTTCGTCCATAGATGAGCGATTAATAAGGGGAAGCTCTCGTCAGCTTCTATAGCTAGGATGTTATCACTACAAATCAGTTTGTTTGCGACATTTTGCAACAAACTGGAGTAAGGTGGTTTGCTACTTGCATTGTTAACTAATTGATAAATAAATCTTTTTATGCAGTTTACGTGAGGTATCTTATCCAGCTCCCAGAGTAAAACCGTACTTTTAACCATACCATTTCGCGGCGCGTTCGAATCAGGCTCAATACTCCATAATGCCCACCAGTTACCAACAGGTCCACAGTTAATTGCTGGCCACCATTTTTCTTTAGGTGTAACGTATCCCGCAGGTTTGTCAGTCAAACCAAGTAATTCAGGCGGAAGAGGAGAGTTTCCCTCCCAAAATAGCAAATCATGACTATTATTTTTGCAGCCATAAATAGCCTTTAATGGTTCCATTATCATATATTGTCTAGCATCCAAGACAGTGGAGCTGTTAAATCCGAGTCCTTGTTACTTTGCTCTGGAGCAATCACCCAGCCCTGATATTCAGGCCCCTCATCAATGAAGTCATCATCATTGCTATTTGGTTGAAGAGTTTTACCTAAAGAAGATACCCCCCATATTGATGTTATCTCGTTCGGCCAAGTTGTTTGGATAAAAGAATAGAATAGCGGTAATTTACTTTTCAAGGCTTCTGAAGGTAGTTGGCCTTCTTCAAGTACTTCATCAAAACAAGATAACACTATTGCTAACGGAGGCTTATTTTCCTTAGAGCTCAGATTTAAGCCTGCTACATGACATAACATCTGAAGAAGTTCTATCCAATATACGTTAGCGTCCCAAATTTCAGGTCTTGAAGTTTCATTTGGTGTATTCGTTGGTATAGAAGTTAGCTTTGACAAAGCATCAGGATATGTTTTCTCTCCACTAAGGCGAATGAATATTAACCACCCATCTGTACTTTGTAACCTTCTACGCCAATCTGATGAGATCTCTCGCTGCTTAAAAACTTGATATAATTGCTCGCCTCCGTAATCAGGCCAGTACAGATCAATTGATATCTGATTGCTATCAATTAACGGGAAAAGTATTTCAGAGTACTGGTCGGCGTGAGTGTGTTCAGCTGAATTGCCGTCTTCCAGCTGGGTTAATACATCTTCTAAAGCACTCAAATTAACTGACGCACCATCACCAGTCCTGATTTTTAACTTACCTGGTCTTCGTTTTAGTCGCCCAAAGAGCTGTCCTGCATAGTGTGTCTTACCACTATTAGGACCACCAAGAAGCAGTATTTCAGAATTTCTCATGGTGCCCCCTGTAAGCGAGAAATGGAGTGTTCACTAGAATAGGCTCTGTGATAGGCTCACAAAACCTAGGTACCCAAGCCTCACTTAAGATTGATTCTAACGCTATTGTAAAAGAAGTAGGATTTTCTACTGTCACTTCAAATTCTTTAGCATGAGGAATATTGCTTTCTAAAGCTCTTTGAATTGCTTTTTTTATTCCCTCTGTAGGTTGTTTGTCACTTTTCGCCCAAATAAGCATTGTTGGCCTAGAACCGACAGATTCACCTAATCGTTCGATAATGGTTCGTAGCTCTCTTCTTGCCACACTGCGTTCTTCTCCAGCAAGCTTTTCACAATCAGCAAATATTAAGAATGCATCACTCTGAGAGGCTGTCCATTTTGCTCCTACCGAATCTATCGCGTCGACATCAATAGCCCACCTTGTAAACCACTCTCCAGGGGCGTCGGTAAGAAATATATTCTTTGTTTTGTTTTTGGAGTCTTGTAGGCCAAGGTGAAGAATACCAGGCGTTCGGTCTACTCCTCGTGGAGTATGAGGAGGAAATGATGGCAATTGCTTTTCATTGTTAATTCGAGCCCATGATGCTACTGACTCCCATGCGCCAAGAGTCTGAGAGCCACAAAACTCAAAACTATTGTATTTTTCACCTGACACTAACTGTAAATAATTTGCTGCCAGAAAAGTCGTTTTACCAGTGTTTTGGGCGCCAAGTAATCCAATAAAAATAGATGGACCTTGTTGATATAAACGCGATAAATCTGAGCTTCCTAAAGCTGAAGATGACCAAGGTACTCTAAAAGCAATATCGTTTTCTTTTTTTTCTAGGTCAATGTTGTCAACTTCTACATTACTGCTCCATGAAGAACAATCTTGATGATTGAGTTCTCCCATACAACATGTATCACCCTCATGCACGAAGCAATTTGGGTTTGAGCACTGACTCATACCTATGCCTCCGTAACTAATCGGTATGCTTGTTCCTGCCTAAAGATTGCTCTTGATAGTTCTGGTAAACTACAACGCCACTCTTGAGGAATAAAAGATTCCTGTATCAACGAATTCAAATCGCAATTTTCATCAACCAAAGCTCGAACAACCAACCCACCAATATTGAAATTATTTTCATCTGTTCTAGAAGTAAGTGTTTCTAACCAACAAGGATCGAGCTGTGAACGCTTGTTTCGAATTTCAGTCAATATTTCATAAAAACTGTAGTCGCTGTTATGACTACATTTAGGTAATTTGTCTACCGCTTCAGCTAATGTGAATACAACACTAGCGGGTGATGGCAGTTGTATTTCTTCGAGCAAATCATAAGGCATTAAAACTGCGGCTATTTCAGGAAAGTAATAACGATAGCTCTCTTTTTGAGATGTTGAATAGAGAGCCTCAGCCCACCATAAAACATTTAGCCTCGTTTGCTCTTGCATTTGATAACCCAAAAATATTTTTTGTTGCCTTTGGAGGACTAACCTTTGTTCATTCAAAACTTTTTCGAGTGAGTTTTTTAGTGAATTAAGACTTTCCAACGAGCTATTGCGGCTAGCAATAATTTGTTCTTCAATGTTGTTATGCTCAGAAGTTAGTATTTCAGACATTCTACTAGCGAAATCGCCAACCCAATTATGACTGTTATTGTGAGCCCAATATCTATTAGGGTTTTGGCCTGTAGCAGTTTGACCATTTTTATTGGTATATTGTGGACCTGCAACCCCAGCTACACGCTCATAAAGGTCATTTTCGTCAAAGCTTTTTTCAACAGTAGTTTGTTTAGGTAGCGAATCAAGTTTAATTGGCTTTTCTTTAGGAAATGACAATTCAGGCCCAGTGACGATGGCGTTTTGTTCAGCAATACGGCCTAATGACTGTAAAAAGTTTTTGAGTGCAGCCTCTTCTTTACCATGCCTTAGTAAAGGGAATGCATCGCAAGCAGTTAGCCACATTATTGCAGCATTATTATCTTCTTCTGATACTTGAGAACAAGCCTCTAGAATTATTGCTCTATATAGGTTGACTGGTTCATCAGTATATGCGGTCAAGAATGCTTTCCACTCATTCTGAAGAAGCTCTTTTGCTTTGTTTATAGGCAACTCATCTAGTGAAACATTAGGATTTAAACCACATAGAATTGCTGGAATAAGTTGGCAACGGTTTTCACTAAAGTATTCAGCTAGCTTTTGAGCTGCTTGCTCGATCTTAGCATAACGTTCATCATTTCCGTCGATGCTATCAATAAGCCCTAAACCTAAAAATGAATCCAAAATTTTATCCATACTAGCTCCTTAGTATAGTTTTTTGTTAACGGATAATTGGGTTAAAAAGCTTTTAATTAAATCGCTTTCAGGATAATCATGAGTAACTATATTCAACAAGTCAGTGGGTTTCACCGCTGCACCATTTATTGATTTTTGCCAAATGTTCAACCACATATCTTTTGGCCTAGAATTGCTTGCAATATCACTGTTTCTCCCGCCAGCTCTCTTCCAAAGAGCTCTAGCATCTGAAATATCTGGGTATTCTTCTGCTAAAAAGCCGATTAGATCATCAGTTGAAACATTCATCGACTCGACTTTATGGTGATGAGTAAACATATCTGCATTATCTCGAAGAAACCTTAGCATGCACTGAGCAGATGCTTGAGAAGCAAAATGTCTGTATTGATCATCTTTAAATGTATCACCAAAATCAGAAACTGCTTTTACAACAAGTACAGGAATTCGATTTATATTACCTAGTGCACCTAGTGCACTTGCTTCCATATCAACACCAAGAACTTTGCGCATAGAATGAGAAAGCCTCGAAAACAAGCCTGAATCCTCAACAACTGCAGCCCCAGTTGCTATAGGAGCGACATGAATTTTAAATGGCTCAGGTTCAGGCAAACCTTTCGGATGCCACAGATTTAACTCGTTGGCTTTTTCGAGCCCACTATCAGTTAAAGTAAGCTCCCTAGTCACTAACTTTTTCTTTAATAATCGAGCTAATACAGATTGCCAATCTGCGCATTTGCTATCAAATTCGTCATGTTCAAATGGTTTAATTTGATTTGCCAAACATTGAATTACCCAATTTTCTTGATTTTCGAGTGGGTACTTAGGCCGAGATATTGGCCAAGCGGATAAATCGACGGAGAGGTTTTGCATTCTTTGAACAATTTCTGTGTCAGGGCGGTATTGAAGCATATCACCCTGAAAAACCTCGATATCACCTTCTTTAATGAGTTTACCTGAATCGTAAGACCAAAGCCTTTCCGCAAAAATAACATCGCCAAGGGAGACTTTTCCTCTTCGGCCTGCACATATCCCCGTCATTGCAATACATTTAAAATCGGACTCGGAAAGCATACTATGAACTAGAGCGCTTGCTTCCTCCCGTCCCATATAAGAGGCCCAAGTAACACGGACAGATATTTCTATATTGTCTCTACCAAGAAAACGAGCGTCAGCAGCTAGCCTCCCACTTGCTAGTGTTTTCTCTACCCAACCAGTACCACAAATACCTTCTTTGATTTGTAAAACTTGCTGAAATTCATCCTTTAATGCACATACAATTAGGACATCAATTTGTTCTTTTTCTTCCATGTTCATCCGTTTCTAGACTTAGTTACTCGGGAATAGCACTATTCTAGATGTTACATGGTGACAGATGCTTTATTTTTCAATGGCGTTTTTTCAGATAATTCATTTCTATTCATGATATTATTAACATTGAGATGAATTACCTCCGATGTTTGTTATCGAGATGACTAACCATCTTTGCCGTGGTGTATCAAGTCTAACTCATAATGTTTTAGTGAGTTTATATAAACCTTTATTAGTTTATTTTCTCAAGAGTTCCCTAAAGCTTTTAAGCATTCAAAAGAGTAAAACTTTCTGTCGAATTTTTTGAAAAACATTAGTTTGTCTATGCTGATTAATCTAGTACGGAAACTCTTCTGTATTTGAGCGCAAAACTTAATGCGTTGTTTGCTTCGGCTACTAAATAATTAATAAAGCTTGTTTTAGATTAAGCTGAATTGCAGGATTTCAATTCTGCTTTAATTAAATAAAATGCGTGCCGTGGAACTATTTTTTCACATTTGTTAACCCAAGATCATATATTGATAGTTAGATAAACTAATACGGTAAATGAAATTGAAACTTTTTAGTCTAAATTGTTTATGTTCAGAAAAAAGATTGTTGACCGTTTCTTATCGCAATGATGCTTAAGTATGTCAAGTTATACTTGAACGCCTAAGGTTTGTTGGAAATCTCATCAATTTAGGTAATGGTGAGTCATACTCTGCTACAGTTAGATTTGATTACACAAAAAAGTCACGTCTTACAAAAATATCTATTTGATTATATATTTCTGCTTTTAATTAAATTTAATTCGGCTTCTAAGTCATTTATTTTCTTCAAAAATTGGTGGTTTGATAACGCTAGGGCGTTATGAGTCGCAGCCATTAGTGACATTTGTTCTTTAAGGCTAGTTATTTCGTTACGATATTTTGCTTTTATCCGTTTTTCGTTGGCAAGCTTCTCACGAAGTTTAGTTACATCGGAATTTTGTAGGGCTTGCTTTTTCGTGATAGTTTTTGATTTTAGTAGCTTTATTTTTTTGATTACGTCTTTGTAGTAATAAGCAGATCCATTACCCAGGTTGGCTTCTTCTTCGACTGCTATAATGCTTAACCCACGTTTAGCATCAATACGAATCGTATTGCCAGAAAGTATTCTCTCAATGGCGTTCAGTAGCTCTAATTTTGTATTTTCTGACTTACTCAAATCTGTCTGATCTCGATTTCGGGTTTGTAAGGAGTGTAACTGATCTCAAAGTAATCCATAACCTTCTCAGCCGCACGTAGCTGGGTAATAAAATGGCTTAGCTGTGATTGAGATAGTTTAATATGCTCCTCCATTTTTGTTATGGTTTCAACAATCCATTGATGCCTTTTTTGCCAAGCTTGTGCTTTAGCCTCGTCAATGACGACATTCTCGCAGTTAAAACAATTGATTGGTGATACAACTTTCTCCATTCGGCATTCATAGCCAGCCATACAGTATGAATGGAGTGTACCAGCGATAGACACTCGACCTGCAGAGACTTGTGCATATAATGCATCCCAAGATGAATATTTTACAGCGGTATTTTGTCTGTCTTTTACTACGTCTAGGCCTTTTTTACCAAATAGTTTGTCATCTGAGTTATACCACTGAAATAGTAATTGTGTTGTGACTTCTCTATCTACCTCTCTTAGTAAATTATTGAGCTCTGAGTCCACCGTTACATGCTTTATTTTTGCTGCCACGCCACCTTCTGTATACCACTGTGCCATTGGTAAATACAGGTGCTTATATTGCTGTTTTATAGCGACGTCAGAAAGTAGGTTGTGTCGTTTACCAAACACTGCAAAAGTTCGTCTGAGTTGATGGGTTGTAAGTGCCCATGGCTTGCCGATGATAATTTTTTGCGTATAAGCATGTATATTAAGATTTGGGTTTAGGAGTTTAAACTCTTCATAATCTTGCTCATTTACGATGGCGCCAGCTTCTTCTACAAGTCTTTTATAATGTCTAACAAATGGAGGTCCAGTAAATATGTTGGGTGTTTTACCTCTAATTTTTTGCACTAGCCAAATACTTGAAGCTCTTTCGTTATCTAATCTATCATCAGAGAGCATTAACTGAATACGCATATTTTGGGTTAAATCTGAAGCAAGCTCAATTGCTTTCCCTGCTATTGGAGAAGTTAGCCATTCTGCTTTTACTGGAACAGCCGGTGTCATTTTACTATGCATTGATTGTAACGAATAAAATGTCTGATCTTTAAGCTTTAGTGTTTTAAAGCTATCAGAATGTAGTCCATAAAGCTCACTTCTTCTCATGCCTGAAAATGCACCACATACTAAAAAACAACACATCAAAAGATGAGAGTAGAGCCAATCAAACTCAGTGATTTTAAGTGGAATTAAGCCTTTTTCTTCAATGTTTGATGCGTAACTTTGAAGAATATCTGTTGGTCTTTGTGGTTTAGCTTTACATATTTCAGCTTTGTAATGAGGAGAACTAGATGTTAACCAATTCCACTGGCCCGTTTTTATTTTACGATCGACAGCGGCTTTCCCTATTGTGTAGTTTTCTTGTTGCTCGGTATGGATATCTAGTAGCGTTTGTCTGATAGGGTAATAATTATCAATATACTCAATCGCTTTTGAGTATATGAGCTGCATCAAGCGAGACGGTATAGCGTAAAACTGCTCACTTTGCAGTTTAGTTGGGCAACCTAGTTGGCGACCTAATTCTCTAATTGGTGTAGTTAAAGGTAATGACAATTTTATGGGGGTTAGGTTTCTAACAGCTTCAACCCAGTTTATTGCAAACAGGAGTTTTGCCGTATATGGTCCACTCATTTTAAGTGACTTTAAGTAATCACAAAATCTCGCAAATTGTATGGGGTGGTTAAGAATGCAAATTGACTCTGCCTTAACAGACTCTAAGTATTTGTAAACTTGGGTCAAGTTAAGGTTCCTTTCTAAGAATGTCGTTGTTTTTATCATGGTACCTTGCCTTAAAGTGCCAACAGCAAATAAACCAAGGAATGCGAGTAACTTTTGCTCCTGTAACAAAGGAGTCGTTGTTAAATGGGTAAAAGATGCCCGTTTTTTTGAAACGATTTTAACATCGACATAATGTGTGACGTCCCAGCTCTTGTCACCGAAATGACTTAACACATAGCCATCTTGATCTATCATTACGGGGATCTTGTTGAGATTATCCCAATCTTTACTTTCGTAATACTTGATAGCACGTTCTACCAAAACGGTGTTCTCTTTTATGATTTCCTCTGGAGTAGCTAGTAGTGGCCTCATAATCACCTCTTACAAAACTAAATTAAGTGTATCGGGCCAAAATGGGTGGCGGCCAACTTTATGTAACTTTCTCTCTGCTTGTCTTCTCACTTTTAAGTCGATACTAAAAAGCACATGTTTTATTCTGGTGAGCACTCGCTCAAAGTTGTTTTTAAAATGTGACATGTTGAGGTGATCTTCTTTTGCATCCTCTAACGCTTCGTAAAAGCTCAACAGACACCAGATATCATCAACTTCTTCGACTAGCACTTGGTTTGGGCAGGAAAAACAATTCAATAAGTCTGCACAGGCGAGGTGACTCATATCTACACTGTCGATAGAGGCCTTTCGCCGAAAACGATCTCCTCGGCTGTTGAAAGGGTCTTTACATCCAGTGCCTAAAGGTGTTTTTTGACCATTCCCAGACTTGGCATAGCGGTTTACAAACTCATCGTATGGGAGTACTTCAAGATTCATTTGCTCGAGAGTTTGTTCGCGAGCTTTATCTATGTCGCCACATTTGATGGCATTTTCTAATGTATTAGCTGTGGCTTGTAATTGAGCGTTATTTTCCGACTCGTTACCTTTGCTATAGTGTTTTCTTACTACATCTGGAGTGTTATTGAGCAATATTGATGTTTCGAGTGAATTCCCTGTAAGTGCCAAGTAATTTGCAGAACCTGTAGCCCTGAAACGCCTAGCCTCAGGCCTAAGCTCTTGGCCATTATCGTCAGTTAAGCCAAAGGTCTTAATTAGCCAATTCATGTTAGAGCGAATATGTGTTGGACAGAGAGGCTTATTTACTTCGTCGATACATTGATGAAGTAGTCTATTGGTATTAGGAAACAGCGTATGCGTTAGAGTGATAAGGTCATTAATAAAGTTGAGCGCATGCTTTGGAATGTCAGCACTGAGGTTGTCGCCTAGTTCGATTGTAACAAACTTATTAGCCCTCTTTTTTAGTACCGTTTGCACAAACCATTTCCCTTGTTGTCCTTTTTTTGGGGAAGCTTTAGGTATGTCCATATCTCTTATCGTGCTGGCGTTAGCCCAAGTGTAGTAGGCAAGTAAAAAGTAGGCAGCACAGTAACATTTTGTAATCGCGCTACTTACATAGACTTTTATGTCTCCGAAAGAAAAGCTCGCATACTGTTCATGCCTTCCTGCTTTGATATATTTTTTAGGCGATGCTTGTATTTGCTTTGAAAGCTGAAAGTAAAGGCTTTGTAGTATCTTAATAAGTTTTTTAAGTTCAATCTCTGAATAAGCTTGTGTCGGGTTTATTTGACTACGAAATAATTTGAATTTAGAAAACCACTGCTCAACAGGGCGGTCAAGCATTCTCATTATTGCTCGTAGACCACTTAGTTCTCTGTTTGCTGAATTTGAACTTGTAGAGCCAATTCTGACATTGTGGACTAAGTACGCTTCGAATGCGTTGATACCCTCTTTTGAGTCAGGGTTTGCAGGAATACTGTCACAGACTTTTACGTATTTCGTGAAGGTTCTGTACAGCGAATGCAAACTTGTGTCTGTATATTTTGTATTGCTCTTGAATGCCCGATACCACTCAATAACTAGCTCATCACGATTCAGCAAAGTGCTCTTTTGCAATTCAACAATTTTAGGAACTCCTTTAAACCTAAATCGTTGAAAATCAGGGTAAACAAATTGATTACCGTAGATGTTCAATTTAAGTTTGAGGTCAAGATTTAACTTTGATTTATTAATCACTATGGATCCTCATACTCATTAACAACAGAGTCCATTACTTGGTCTAAAAAACACACGGCGCGTATAGATGCTTTGTTTCGGTTTATAAAGTTCAGATACCGCCACGTTGTTTTTTCGTCTTTATGTCCCATCCAACCCATGATCAGTGACATCGCATCAAAGGGTGATAACCCAATATTTTCATCCAAGAGTGACGCGAGGCGAAAGGTACCGTAGGTTGCCCGTAAATCATGTGTTCTGTGCTGAAAGTGCACATTGAGTTCATTTCGAATATGACTACGAGTTAAGTTGAAATGACGCTGTATCGCATTAGGGGTATATGGTTTTCCTCGATTGGTAATCAGCAATTCTGCAATTGGTTTATCACCTTTACACTCTCTATACTGGCGCCTTTCACTAATCAGGTATCGATGCATTTTATTCATAAGTACAGTTGGCACTTCGATGGTTCTGACAGAACCAAATTTAGTATTTACGCCATTGTGTGGTCCTATGCTGATTTGAACGTGATATGTATCTGAGTTACACCTTTTAACTAAGCTTACGGGGAAAGTGCAGGCCTCTTCAATACGCAGACCGCACATGAGTTGCAGTAGTTGATGAATTTGAAATTCAATAGACTGCTTTTTGAGTGCTCGTGAATATAATTTTACTTCATCTTCGGTGAGTGGGTTTAAGCTTTGTTCTGGTGTTCTCCTTGGCACTTTGATCCTCAAATCAGAACTTCTTACTACGTAATTACGATTGATATGTGCCAACATTCCTGTAGTTTTGACACTAACAAACTCCACCTCAAAAGGCTTGTTTTCTTTAGAAAACTGAATTAGCCCTTCGTAATATGCCCACTCGTAAAATTTTATAACATGGTTTATGTAAATCGATGCTGTTGAATTACTTAGCTCACCTGCTTTCACTGCAGCTAAAAGGTCTTGGTTTCTAAAAAGGTATGTTGGCTTATTTGATTTGATGGTTGGAAAGTCTTTCCAAGAAAGCTTATGGCTTTCTAAAAAACGCCAATATCGGCTTATGGCACGCACATTTGAATTGATGTTCTTTGCGCGTTTTACGTTTATGAGGTGATTCATCCAAAGGTTAATTGCCGTGACGTATTCTCCATTTTCATAAAAGGTTGGAAAGCCTTTTAGCTGAATGCTTGATTTTGTCCCGCAAAACGGTGTTTGGATCTCTGTTTCAAAGTCATCGGATTGAACAATTGTGAGCATAAAAAAGCCGACCAATAACTGTACATTAATTAGTCAGCTTAGATAATTTTCCAGAGTTAGCAAATGTAAAGTTTCACTTTTCCAGAGAAAAATTTACATAGTAACAAATTCTTCCGAACCGGTAGGGTGAATTGCCACAACTGAATCAAAATCAGCTTTGGTTGCCCCCATCTTCATGGCAACACCAAAACCTTGGATCATTTCATCAACAGCAAAACCAATGCCGTGTAAGCCAACTATTTTCTCATTAGGGCCTTGGCATACTAGTTTCATTTTACATGGTTGGCGGTGTTGCGTTACAGCTGTGTACATTGCAGTAAAACTTGAGGTATATACTTTAATGTCATCATCGCCAAACTGTTCACGTGCATCGGTTTCAGTTAAACCGATGGTACCAATTGGCGGGTGACTAAATACTACGGTTGGCACTAAGTTGTAGTCCATTTTGGCGTTTGGCATTTCAGGGTTAAATAAGCGCTCAGACAATAAACGGCCAGCTTTTACAGCCACAGGTGTTAGCTCAATACCGTTTTCAATAATATCGCCTACGGCGTATACGCCTTCAGCTGTGGTATTTTGGAATTCATCTACTTTTACGTGACCTGATTCAGTTAATTCAACGCCTGCTGCTGCAATATTGATTTTATCGGTAGTTGGTTGACGACCAATCGCCCAGATAACTTGGTCAACATTCACGCTGTTACCATTTTCAAAATGCAGTGTTAAAGAACCGTCTGATTCTTTAGTAACTTCTTTTGGCGTAGCGTTAGTGTGAAGTGTTGGACCTTCTGATTCAATTACTTCCATCAGAGTATCAACAATAAGTGGGTCAAATGTGCGAAGCGGTGTATCACGGCGAACGCATAAATGCGTTTCAGTGCCTAAACCGTGCATTACGCCTGCAAGTTCAACTGCAATATAACCAGCACCTACAACTGCTACGCGCTTTGGCTGCTCTTTTAATTCAAAAAAGCCGTTTGAGTCGATGCCGTATTCAGCACCAGGAATATTTGGAATGCTAGGGCGACCGCCAACAGCAACAAGAATATGGTCGGCAGTGTAGTGCTCACCATTCACTTCAATGGTTTTGTTATCGACAAATTTTGCGAATCCTTGGATTACGGTAACGCCATTTTTTGCTAAGTAATTATCATAGCCATTATGAATACGGCCAATGTAAGCTTCACGACTCTCAAGTAATTTAGCCCAATTAAATTCTTTAATTTTAACATCAAAACCGTAGTCTGGAGCGTATAGTTTGATCGCTTCAGCAACCTGGGCACCATGCCACATTACTTTTTTAGGAACACAGCCAACATTTACACAGGTGCCACCTAGCGGGCCTGCTTCTACTAGGGCGACGTTTGCACCGCGCATTGCTGCTCGGTTTGCTGATGCAATGCCACCACTGCCACCGCCGATAGCGATATAATCAAAATGCTTTGCCATTTAAAGTTCCTTAATTTTTTAGTCTTTGTTTTTAACTGATATAGGTATTCTAACCGATAACACAATAGCCTAACTTGCAATTTTTATCGATTGCCCCAATCTAAATTAACAATGACAAATTAATAAGAAGCGTTTTATGACTAATCCATTAATTGGCCTTGAAGGGTTACCACCATTTTCACAAATTAAACCTGAGCACATTGTGCCTGCATTAAAACAGGGTATTGCGGATTGTAAGCAAACGATTGAGCAAGTATTAGCGCAAGAGTCGTATACTTGGGATAACTTTATTGTGCCATTAGATGAAGTCGACGATAAATTAACGCGACTTTGGTCACCAGTGTCGCATATGCACTCAGTAGTAAACAGCGAAGAACTGCGCGCAGCCTATGATGAGTGTTTACCGCTGATCTCAGAATATTCTACCTTTGTAGGTCAACATCAGGGGTTATTTTTAGCAACGAAAGCGATTGCCGAAAGCGATGAGTTTGCAAACCTTACAGAGGCGCAGCAAAAAGCGATTAATAATAGCCTGCGTGACTTTAAACTTTCAGGCATTGCATTGCCTGAAGAAAAACAAAAACGTTACGGCGAAATTGTTGCACGTCTTTCTGAGCTTGCAGCTAAGTTTGGCAATAATGTGATGGATGCCACACTTGCTTGGCAAAAACACATCACAGATGAAGCGGATTTAGCGGGTTTACCAGAGTCTGCAATTGCTCTTGCAAAACACACAGCGGAAAGCAAAGAGTTGGAAGGTTGGTTATTTACCCTCGACTTCCCATCGTACTTACCTGTTATGACTCATGCGGATAATCGCGAACTGCGTAAAGAAACCTATATTGCATTTAGCACCAAGGCATCTGATCAAGGGCCTAATGCCGGTGAGTTTGATAACAGTGAGATTATGGCTGAAGAACTTGCGCTTAGACATGAGCTGGCACAATTGCTCGATTTTGAAACGTTTGCCGATAAGTCACTAGCAACAAAAATGGCAGAATCACCACAGCAAGTGTTCGATTTTTTAAATGACCTTGCAGCTAAATCAAAACCCCAAGCACAAGCAGAGCTTGCTGAACTGACGGCCTACGCAAACGAAAAGCACGGCATTAGCCAGTTAGAAGCGTGGGATTACACCTATTACAGCGAAAAGCTTAAGCAGGAAAAGTATGCAATTTCAGATGAAATTTTGCGTCCTTATTTCCCTGAAGACAAGGTGTTGAGTGGCTTGTTTGAAACCGTTAACCGTCTATTTGGTATTAATGTTAAAGAAGTACAAGGTGTTGATACTTGGCACAAAGATGTTCGCTTTTTTGAAATTTTTGATAACAGCGGCGAAAAGCGCGGTTCATTCTATTTAGACTTATACGCACGTGAACATAAACGTGGCGGTGCATGGATGGACGACTGTATTGGCCGTAAAGTGCGAGCTAATGGTGAAGTGCAACTGCCAGTGGCTTACTTGGTATGTAACTTCAACAAGCCGGTTGGCGATAAACCAGCGTTATTTACTCACTACGAAGTAACCACTTTATTCCATGAGTTTGGTCATGGCATTCACCATATGTTGACGCAAGTGGATGTGGGCGCTGTATCGGGTATTAATGGTGTGGCGTGGGACGCGGTTGAATTGCCAAGTCAATTTTTAGAAAACTGGTGTTACGAAGAAGATGCACTTGCTTTTATTTCGGGTCACTATGAATCAGGTGAGCCGCTTCCTAAGGATTTACTTGAAAAATTACTCGCGGCTAAAAACTATCAATCAGCAATGATGATGATTCGTCAATTAGAGTTCTCATTATTTGATTTCCATATCCATGCTGATTTTGATCCTGCTAAAGGGGATGAAATTCAAACAATTTTAAATAAGGTGCGCGAACAAGTTTCAGTAGTTAAAGCGCCAGAGTTCAACCGTTTTCAACATGGCTTTAGTCACATTTTTGCTGGTGGCTATTCAGCAGGATATTATTCGTACAAATGGGCTGAAGTACTCTCTGCAGATGCCTTTTCGCGCTTTGAAGAAGAAGGCATTTTTAATGCAGAAACGGGGCAATCATTTTTAAATAATGTGCTTGAAATGGGCGGCTCTAAAGAACCTATGGAGTTGTTTGTTGCATTTAGAGGGCGAGAGCCAAGTGTGGATGCCTTGTTGCGCCACAGCGGCATTCAGTAAGAATCTAGGGTCTGTTGATCTTTGCTGTTCTATTTTTGTTCTCTTTGAGCGTGCTTTTATCGCGGCGCTCGATGTGTGGCCTAGTAATCTAAGCGAATATCGAGCAACAATGATAAAAGTGCGCTCAAAATAACCGTTCGGCAGCGCTTGATTGGGCTTTCTACTGTGTTATCGGCTGACTTACATAGAACAACTATGCCACGCAGCCTCTGTCTTGTATAAAACCCAATCAAACTGCTGCAAAAACGAACTTGAAAGGTCAACAGACCCTAAAAAGCCGCTAAAATTTAGCGGCTTTTTTTATGCATTTCATTTGGTTAAGTCTATGCTTAATTTTAGCTATTAAATAATATAGGTTTGGGCATGTTAACCAGCGTACTTGCTATTGATGATGACAAGCTAATTCACCAGATTATAGAAAAAACACTCACCGAAAATAACCAAGTTAGTCATGCATATAATGGTGAAGAGGGTATTCAAATAGCAAGGGATACTCATCCTGATATCATTCTGCTCGATGTTGAAATGCCGGGTATTAACGGTTTTGAAGTCTGTTGCAAGTTAAAGCAACAAACTGAAACGAAAGACATTCCAATTATGTTTTTATCGTCGCGGAGCTCTCTTGAAGAACGCATTAAAGGTTATAATTCAGGTGCCGACGATTACATTGTTAAACCCTTTGAAACACAAGAGTTGCTTGCCCGTATAAAGGTTTTGTATCAATACAAAAAGCAATCGCAAACCTTAAAGCAAGACATTGAGCATGCACAAAATACTGCTGCAGTTGCAATGACAGACTACAGTGATATGGGACGTGCAATGCGTTACGTAAGCCAAACTTATGGCGTGAAATCGTTATCTCGTTTATCGGAGTGCTTTTTCGAATTTTTTTATCCACTTGAATTAAATGTTGTTACAGCATTCTGGTTAGAAACGGGCAATGAGTTCTTTTCAAATAATAGTGCGGTGTGTCCACTTGAAAAAGAACTGATGTTCAACGCTAAAGAAGGTGAGCGGTTTATTGATTTTGGTGCAAGAACAATTATTAACTACCCAAATGTTTCTTTGTTGATAAAAAATATGCCGTTAGATGACCCCTCGTTATATGGCCGTTATAAGGATCTTTTTCCACATATTTTAGAAGCAACAAATGCAAAATTGGGCACCCTTGAACTGCATAATCAGCTCTCAGAACAGGCTCAACAAATTACTAAAACATTCGAACTCGTTGATAGTACATTAAGAGAGCAAATTCAAAGTTTGTATAGTAATAGTAAGGTTTCTGTTGAATTGATAGAAACACTTTATCGACATTTCTGCGAGTCGGTCCCTCGACTTGCCTTAGAGGTCGATCAGGAAGAGTATATTCTTGGTTCCGTGGAAGAGACTGTTGAAAAATTACGAAATCACTTAACAATGGGGAATGAAATCCAAAGCTCCTTTAACGAAGTGATGACGTATATGGCGCATATTATGGCTGAGCGCCAAAAGATTATTGAAATGCTAGAAGAAGAACAGCAAAGAGAAGAAATAAACGAAGTAACGTCACAAGACGATATTGAGTTATTTTAGTGAGTTTGCATATTCACGTATAAAAATACTTTGCTAATCACTATAATGGTTTTATCCCAATATTTAGCAATGGATTTTCTGTGTTAATTGCTAACAGCATTCCTGAACAAAAAGATTACCTTGAACAGCTTGATAAGCGCTTTGCGTTATCTGAGTGGTTATCAAATAATCCCCTTTTTTCACTTCATTATGATCAAGATGGTTTGGCGTTAACCAAAACGGATGAGCCAAAGCTTGGTGCTATTCGAGTTGATTTTGTAACAGGAGCCGCTGCGCATAGACGCAAATTTGGTGGTGGTAAAGGGCAGGCTATTGCAAAAGCCATAGGCTTAAATAAAGGTAAAGGGATCACACCGCATGTACTTGATGGTACAGCCGGATTGGGTCGGGATGGTTTTGTTTTGGCATCCCTTGGCTGTACAGTGACGTTACATGAACGTCATCCAGTTGTTGCTGCACTCTTATTTGATGGGTTAGAGCGCGCTTATCTTGATGCTGAAATTGGCAGCTGGATGAGCGAGCGTATGAAAATGGCGTTTGGCTCGAGCCATCAACTCTTGCCCGAAACGCAAACTGATATCGATGTTGTGTACCTCGATCCTATGTTTCCACATCGCGAAAAGTCAGCCGCGGTAAAAAAAGAAATGCGGGTTTTTCAATCGCTAGTTGGTTCTGATTTAGATGCAGATCTGCTGTTGTCACCGGCGTATGACTTAGCAACGAAACGCGTAGTTGTTAAGCGTCCTGATTATGCCCCCTTCCTTGACGAGAAAACGCCTTCAATGCAAATCAAAACCAAGAAAAATCGTTTTGATGTTTATGTCAAAGCTGCGATGACTGAAACAAAAATGTCATAATAAAGTCATATACTTATGGGGCATGTTAATTGATTAAGAGTGCCCTATGCGCGTTTCCAGTTTCACCCGATTATTATTAGTCGTATTAAGTGCCATCAGTATTGCATTAGCAGCCGTTCTACTTTGGGCAAGTCAAACAATTAATGCCCTTAATCAACAAACAACTTCATATAATCAGCTTAAAAATACGGTAGTGGTTGATCTTGCTAATAGTTTACAAGATTACCTAGCCTATGGTGATAACCAGTACTTAACTTTGGCAAAATCACATATTGCATCGGTGGAGCAAAATTTATCAATTTTACCTGCCTCTATCTCGTTTTCTCTTCAGTCGCAATTAACACAATTACAAAGTGGTATCGACGGTAAATATCTGTCCCTTGGTAAACTAAGCGGTAACAAAAACGCTTTAATTGATAACGCACTTAATGAAATGGCGGATTACGCCAGTGCATTAAGCCAGTATGCGCAAAAAGCGCAAACTTCGAGTGATCAAACACGTTTTTATGTATTAGCAAATGCCTATCAAACAAACGTAGTGCAGTTGGTTATGGCATTGAAAGAAAATAACTTAGAGAGCACTAATCTAGTACTTAAAGAGCTTACCCGTATTGCAAAAGAAATTGAAAATCTTCCTCTGCTAGGCGTTTTTGACCCCACTATTGATGAAGATGAACTGATGCTCACGGGCGACGAACCTGAAGACCTAGGCGAAGAAATACAAGCCGAACTCGTTAGCTTGCCAAATCGCTTACCAAAAGAATTAGCAAATACCAAGCGTTTAAATGAACAACGTGAAATGGGGATTTCATCACTTAGACAAGAAATTAGCAGCTTAACAAACAGTATTTTAGTTGCTGAAAAGCAGTTACGTGATGAACAAAGATTAATTGAAGAGCGAGTATTTTATACCTTGTTAGTCGCTGTGTTGGGGCTGTTTGTGATTGCTGCTGTGGTGTATTTTACGCAGAGAAAGCAAGTGCTCACTCCTGTTAGGGCGCTCAGAAATGCGTTCTCTAAATTAATTGAAAACGATAACCTAGAGCACATTCATGTTGATAACCCAAAAACTGAAATGGGTGAAATTGCACATTACTTCAACCAGCTGATTGAAAAGCAAAAAATAGAAGCAGAAGAGCGTGCTGAAACATTGCAGTTAGTGAGCGACTTTTTAGCAAACATGAGTGAGCAACTAAAAGTAATGCTAACGGCATCAGAACAATCAATAAATGAAGTTGTGCAAAGTGAAAGCTTGTTAAGCCAAGTGACTGAAATTGGCGAACAAGTAAACGAAATTAATGGCACGGTAAAAAATAATGCTGAGCTGACATTTAGCGCAATGGAAACCAGTGTGAGCCAATCCGAGTCAATGCTGGTGGCGAGTAACAAAACGCAACAGCAAGTGCAGACTGGTATGGATTCAGTTGAGCAGTTATTGAAAGGGGTTAATGATGTTGCATCTGTGCTTGAAGTAATCAACTCGATTGCAGAACAGACCAATCTACTTGCCCTTAATGCGGCTATAGAATCAGCTCGTGCGGGTGAACATGGACGCGGCTTTGCGGTGGTTGCAGATGAAGTTAGGCAGCTGGCAAAACAAACCCAAAATTCATTGCAGAGTATTAAGCAGCAGTTAGATGGTTTAACCTTGAGCTCACAGCAGGTGTCGCAACAAATGGTAGACCTTGCGCAAAATGCAAGTCAGCAAACCGAATCTGCAACGCAATTAAAAGAAACGGCAAGTGGTGTAGCCGACAATGCTCTGTCCGCTTCAGAAGTGGCGAATCAAGCAAGTAATTTTGCTTTAGAGCAAAGTAATTATTTGAGCGAGTTTTCTCATGCTATGGCGCAATTAAAAGCCCGTGTACAAGATTCCAATAAACAAGTTCAAGGTATTCAAATTGATCTTGAACAAAAGATGGTTCAAATACGTACCTCATTAGGTCTACAATAAATTAACCATATTTTGGAGTGAGTAAAATGATTGAGATTAATCAAACCCTACCAAGTCATACATTTAATTTATTAACAAACGAAGGTATGACAACGCCAACAACTGCTGAATTATTTGCTAATAAGAAGGTTGTGTTATTTGCGGTTCCTGGTGCATTTACACCTACTTGTTCAGCAAGCCACCTACCAGGCTTTGTGGTACACTTCGATGCATTAAAAGAAAAAGGCGTCGATAGTGTAATTTGTCTTTCAGTGAATGATGCCTTTGTAATGAAGTCTTGGGGCGACAGTGCAAATGCTGAAAACATTACCATGTTGGCAGATGGCGATGGTGCATTCACTAAAGCACTTGGGCTAGGTATGGAAACAGGTGTCTTTGGTGGCTATCGTTCACAGCGTTATGCCATGCTTGTTGAGAACCAAACGGTTACTCAACTGTGGCTAGAAGAACCTAAAGCCTTTACTGTTTCAAGTGCTGAATCTGTACTTGCGAATATTTGAAACAAATAAGACTTGTTTTTATTACCCTTATACTCACCTTTTTCTTTAATTAAATTAAGCAGTTAATTGCCTTGCAATTAGCTGCTTAACGCTTACAATGCGGATTTTTAACATTCTGTATAGTCGTGGAGTTCATATGTTAGCACCTGCAATGGTTGAAAAGTTAAACGAGCAAATTAATCTGGAGTTTTATTCATCAAACCTTTATCTACAAATGAGTGCATGGTGCGAGGATAAAGGATTTGAAGGTGCAGCAGAGTTACTGAGAAAGCATGCCTTAGAAGAAATGGATCATATGAACCGCTTGTTTACATACGTGAGTGAAACAGGCGCAATGCCAATTTTAGGTACTATTGAAGCGCCACCGCATGAGTTTGCATCGCTTGGTGATGTATTTCGTGAAACGCTTGAGCATGAATGTCAAATTACAAAAGCGATTAATGAACTGACTCATGTGGCATTCACAACACATGACTATTCAACCTTTAACTTTTTACAGTGGTATGTTGCTGAACAGCACGAAGAAGAGAAATTATTTAAAGGCATTTTAGATAAAATTGAGCTGGTTGGTGAAGACGGTAAAGCACTTTTCTGGATTGATAAAGATCTTGCTGAGCTAGCAACAAAAGGCACGTCATCAATTATGGAGCCTGGTGCTTAATTCTGCTTGTTGTCATTAAGGTTCAGGTTTCAGAGACTTTGCTGAATCCTGAATCCTGAATCCTGAATCCTGAATCCTGAATCCTGAATCCTGAATCCTGAATCCTGAATCCTGAATCCTGAATCTATTCAAAAATTACATTTGCACTCTGTTATTAATGTGCGTAAAATGTGCGCTCTTTCGACCAAACAAACTTTGTTTTCCTTGCCTTAAACCGACTGGTCGAAACGGTAAAAGGCTAAATTAACCGTAAGGAATACCCATGCGTCATTACGAAATCGTATTCATGGTTCACCCAGATCAAAGTGAGCAGGTTCCAGGTATGATCGAGCGTTATACTGGTTCTATCACTGAAGCTGGTGGTCAAATTCACCGTTTAGAAGACTGGGGTCGTCGTCAACTGGCTTACCCAATCGAAAAGCTTCACAAAGCACACTATGTTCTAATGAACGTTGAAGCACCAACTGAAGTAATCAACGAGCTTGAAACTTCTTTCCGCTACAACGATGCAGTACTACGTAACCTAGTTATGCGTACTAAAAATGCTGTAACTGAAGCTTCTCCTCTTGCTAAAGAAGAGAAGAAAGAAGCTGCAGAAGCTTAATCGTTTTTGAGACTTGTATGACTGATAACCAGTTCGTTTTGTCTGGCACGGTTTGTAAAAAACCTAAATTCAGTCAAAGCCCAGCCGGAATACCACACTGTATTTTTGTGTTAGAACACAAATCTACGCAAATGGAAGCAGGACTTAATCGTAGTAGTTATGTTCGCATTCAAGTGGTTGCTAGTGGCGAAGGCTTAAAACAACAAACTCAAGATATTGATATGGGCACGCAACTTACTGTACGCGGTTTTATTAACCGTCACGAAGGCCGAAATGGCGTGAGTCAGTTAGTGTTACATGCTCATCATATTGAAAGAATTACTATTGGAGATTTATCTCATGGCACGTTACTTCAGACGTCGTAAGTTCTGCCGCTTCAAAGCGGAAGGCGTACAACAAATCGATTATAAAGATCTAGCTACTCTTAAAAACTACATCACAGAAAGTGGCAAAATCGTACCTAGCCGTATCACAGGTACTAGCGCTAAATATCAGCGTCAACTAGCTGCAGCTATCAAGCGCGCACGCTACTTAGCCCTTCTTCCATACACTGACTTACATAAGTAAGCAGCGGTTTAACTAGTTTTTAAAAGGTGTAGAGACATGCAAGTTATTCTACTAGATAAAATCGGTAACCTTGGTGCGCTTGGCGACCAAGTTTCTGTAAAAGCAGGTTACGCACGTAACTTCCTTTTCCCTAAAGGTAAAGCAGTTCCAGCAACTAAAGCTAACATTGAATCTTTCGAAGCACGTCGTGCTGAGTTAGAAGCTAAAGTAGCTGAAGAACTAGCAGCAGCACAAGCTCGTGGAGAGAAACTAGAAGCATTAGCTGAAGTTACTCTTGTATCTAAAGCGGGTGATGAAGGTAAACTATTCGGCTCTATCGGTACTCGCGATATTGCTGATGCTATCTCAGCTGTAGGCCTAGAAGTTGCTAAATCAGAAGTTCGTCTACCTAACGGTACTATCCGTGAAACAGGTGAATTCGATGTAGCTATCCAGCTTCATTCAGAAGTAACAACTACTATTAAAGTAATTGTTATTGCTGAAGCTTAATCAAGTTTCTTGATTAGTAAAAACCGAGCTTAGGCTCGGTTTTTTTATCTCCGAAATCCAACCTCTCCACGTAAATCTTGTCCCTAATACTGTTCACTTAGATTTACAAAATAAATTAACATATAACCGAAAAGTATTGATTTGAATGATTATTACGCGATAATGACAGCGTTGTCACAATTTATTTGGCGTGAAAAGGTTAGAGAGTGCGAAATCTAAAAACTAAAAAAGCGGGTGGTTTTACACTGATTGAGGTCATGATAACGGTGGCCATTATCGGAATTCTATTAGCTGTGGCATTACCCAGTTACAGTGAATATGTTAAAGATGGTCGACGTGCTGAAGCGCAACAATATCTTATGCAACAAGCTGGCGTATTGGAACGTAACTATACGCGTTTGGGGCGATACCCAAATGCGCAAGCGATTACATTTAAACAGTCTGACTACTATGCATATACCTACAAACCTGTAAGCGATACTGAGTTTTCATTAACAGCTGCACCTAAGGGGGCTCAAGTAGGTGATAAGTGCGGCTCCCTTTCAATCAATCAGCAAGGCCTTACCTCCGCCAGCATCGCATCGTGTTGGAAATAGCATGAAAAGACACATAGGTTTCACGTTAATTGAAGTTATGACGGTTGTAGCAATTATCGGCATTCTATCTGCTGTTGCCACGCCAAGTTTCATTAAATATATCAAACAAGATCGCATTATTAGTACTGCAAACGAGTTGATGAGCACATTCAAAATGGCGCGAAGCGAGGCCATAAAGCGCGAAAAAATTGTGACATTAACAGCGCAAGATTCAAAGTGGCTTGCCAGTGTTGATAATCAAACATTTGTTATTTTTGATAATGATAAAACAGGTGTTTTGGTGTCAGGAATTACAACACAAACCGTAACCGCACTAGGTGAGTTTCCTGTCACAAGTATTGAAATTAGCGATCGCGATGGTGACACAACCGATCGGTGTTTTCGTGTTTACGCCAGTGGTCAAAGTCGCATCGAAAAAGGGAGTTGTTGATGAATAAAGTAAATAAACAGAGAACACAGGGAGGCTTTTCCCTCGTTGAGACTATGGTTGCGCTTGTTGTTTCCAGCTTTGCGTTACTTGGTATGGCTGCAGGCCAATTGCAGTCGCTTAAGTATGCATCTAACTCGTTTGATTACACCCTATCGTTATTACAGGCAAATAACGCAGTAGAGCAAACGTGGGCAAACTTGTGCGATTTACAAAAAGGCACTGTTGCTTTTGCGGATGTGGCACCGGCGTCACAATTTAATAAATACACAATCGATTTTGCAAATAATTTCAACAGCGATAATTTTCGCGTTGGCGTAAGTTGGTCGGATAAGCGTATGACTGATAATTTAGCTAATCGCGTTGAAATTGAAGCAAGCTTTCCTGACATTTCAGGGAGTTGTTAGCCATGAAAAAGTTCATACACAAGGGTTTTACATTGGTTGAGTTAATGGTTGCTTTGGCGGTAAGCAGCTTTCTAATGGCTGGTATTACATTTGTTTATATTGCTCTGAGTGAGTCGGTAGATACTTCAAAAGAGCTTGAAAATGCGCAAGAAGTTTTAAGATACAGCTCAGAAGTATTTACCCGAAGTTTAAAACAAACAAAGTCATTACCCACCATTCCTAATGCGACTAGCCTTGTTGTGCAGCAAGAGACAGAAGGTGCAACAGCATGTAATAGCACCAAACCAGCGGTGCCGTTTAGTGAGACATTTACCTTAGTTGATAGTCAGTTACGTTGCCAAGTAAATGCTGAAGCTGAGCAAGTGCTGTTAACAGGATTAGAAGGTATTAGTTACCGCTTAAACGGTGACTTAGTGGAAATCACGCTTACACCTGAAAGTTTAAATGTGGACATGCTCGCGAATGGATTTCAAATTGATGTTGCTCTCAGTGGCAAGATACTTGAGGAGGCGTTGAACTGATGAACAAGCAACAAGGCTTTACCTTACTTTCAGTAATGATTTTAACCACAATGACAAGCATTATTGTGTTGAGTTCATTGCGCGATAACTTTATTCAAGAGCGCTTAACTGGTAATTATCAAAAGAAGATGAATGCCCGTTTAGTGTCTGAAAAAGGCATTTTTGATACACATAAGCGTGTTTTAGCTGAGTTGGCTAGTAACCCTGTAACTACCCTTGAACAGCTTATCAATGATACTTTGGGTGAAAACAATTACATCACAGGGCGCGCACAGACAGATGATATGTCTTATGCGACGCGACTGGGTGTAAATAGTGATGGCCTATTGGAATTAAGCAGTGACGGTAAACGCTTTGAAGGGGCCAATAATACAGTTGCGTTATTTCGACTAAGAAAAGGCGGCGCGGCTTCTACCTTTGGTTCAGCGATTATCGGCTGTGAAGGTGTAGGGTTAGGCGCCAGTGGCAGAATTGATAGTTATAACTCTGATGAAGGTGACTATGACGCCAGCACAGCGTCTGCAAACTCAGGCGTAACAACAATTCACCATGATTCTGATATTAATTTAACAGGTGCAGCTGATGTGTGGGGAAGCATTGCGGCAACCGGGAGTATTAATTTAGGGGGGAGTGCAAAAATCTATGGTGATGCCCATGCTAACCACAATATTGTGATTGATGCGGGCCCTGGTTCACCTGATTTACCGGAAGGTTTTGACAGCGATATCACAGTGGGTGGTGATGTGCTTGCAATTGGCAATGTGGAGCTTATTCAAAACCAAGTTGGTGGTGTGATTCGTACCATGGGCGATTTGTACTTGGGTAGTGGTTCTTCAACAAAAGTACGAAACCAAGATAATAATGGCTTAGATGTGATGTACCGAGGTGAATTAACCCATCGCGGTAATGCACTGCCATTTCAATACTATCAAAATGATGTACCTTATACCGATGCAATGTTTAATCAATCGCCAAATGTACCAAGTGTTCCTGAGGTTGATCCAAATAATTTACCCGAAGATCATGACTACCAAGATCCAGCAACAAACTGTGATCCTATTGGCATCAGCACTGTGGTTGATGAATTCAAAGATGCCACAGCGAGTGATCTATTACTAACTAGGGGCCAAACTGTATATGAAGTGACGCCGCGAGGTGGCCAGCTTGTATCTGGTTGGGAGTCGTGGATGGGTGAAGAGCCAGCAGCATTATCCACTTATAGTGAAACGCTTCCTAGTGGTGAGCTGGTAAACATGCTTAAAGTGAAAGACTTTACGGTAAATGGTGGTGGCTTTAAAGTGTCTGGTGGTGATGTTTATATGCTAGTCGACGGTGATTTTACCATTGGTACCAGTGGCACAACTGTTTTTGAGATTGAAGCAGGTTCAAGCTTAACGATTTATGTGACAGGAAAAACAACCATTAAAAAGCCAGTGATATCTGAACAGGGAATGTCTGATGGAGGCGTTCCTGTCTTTTCAATATACTCATCTTATACAGGAAAAGATGGTGTTGTGATTGATGCTACTGGAAGCTTATATGCGGCTATATATGCACCAGAAACAGATGCAAAAGTCGCAGCAAGCGGCGGGTTAATGGGGTCTATTCGTGCTAAAACAGTGAGCCTGTCAGGCGATACCGGTATTCACTATGATACGCGTTTAGGTGAAGTCGGTAATGTCACTACCTGTTGCGGCACCACCTCATTAGAATTTGTAGGTTGGCGCTATTTATAATCTCATAATGTAACTATCTGTTTTAAAACGCCCTTTAGCTGGGCGTTTTTATTTTCTCAAAAAAATTTATTTTCATTTAAACCTTTCCAAACCCAGCTTACGTCTAATAAAGTAATCAACAAGATAACAACACAAAGGAAGTTGACGTGTTAATTGATGCAGAGCAGCGCTTTGTTAAAGAACAAGAAGCAAACTTTGATCTGCAGTTAATCGAAAAAGTGAATAGAGGGGATAGACAAGCTTTTCATGACTTGTATAACCGCCACTACAAGCGCGTTTTTGCTCTTACTTTACGTTTAACTGCAAATGAAAGTCTCGCAGAGGAAGCACTGCAAGAGGTGTTTGTTCAGTTATGGCAAAAGCTATCGAGTTTTGATGGCAAAGCTAAATTTACAACCTGGCTACACAGTGTTGCTGCCAATATCACGATTAGTTATTTGCGAAAACAAACTAATTGGCTGCAAAAAGTTGTTAGCTTTGAACAAGCTGGAATGCCAGAACAAGAAGTTGAAATGTGTAATGACCTAAATGGGTTAGATAAATACATTGTACGTTTACCTGAAAAAGCACGTCTGGTTTTCGTTTTGTTTGCGGTTGAAGGGTATCGCCATGAGGAAATTGCAGAGCAATTGAATATGGCGGTGGGGTCATCAAAAGCTCAATACCATAGAGCACGTAGTTTATTAAAAGAGTGGATGAGTAATGAAACAGACTAATTTAGACAAAATGTTAGATGACGCAGTCGCTCAACTGCCGACAGAAATCACCCCTAAAAAAGATCTGTGGCAAGGTGTTGAAAACGCAATTGCTAAGCAACCAACACAGATTGAAAAGAAATCCCATGTTTGGCAGCAAATTACTGCTATGGCCGCATGTATGTGTTTGGGCTTACTGAGCTACCAAGTATTTTTCAATCAGCAGAGTAATCAGTATGAAGCGGGATTACAGGCGATGACACAAACCTTTAAACAAGAGAAACAAGCGTTACTTGTTAAATACAGTGATCAGAAAGCGCTAGCGGATAATTGGCAATCACAGTTAGCAGAATTAGAAAATGCTGAAAAAGCGATTAAATTAGCATTAGAAAATGAGCCTGAAAATGCCACGCTGCTTAGAATGTTATCGCAAGTATATCAGCAGCAACTTGATTTAATTAACAAAGTTCACAAGCCAAGCTGGCAACAAATTTAAGAGGAATCATTATGAAGTTATTAGCCATTGCATGTACAAGCTTACTCTCATTTTCATTACTGGCAGGTGAACTTGTTGATAAAACAATTGATGTACCTGAAAACAACAAAATCTTTATTGAAAATGATCAAGGCAAAATTATCGTAAAAGGCTGGGATAAGCAACAAATGCAAGTTTCAGGTACCTTAGATGACCGAGCGAAAGGATATACTTTTCGCAATAGGCAAGGTGGTCGTACAGAGTTTATTGTTGAAATGCCTAATCGTTATCAAAATAAAAATAGTAAAGGGTCAAACCTGACTATTTATGTGCCACAAACCAATTTGGTGAATATTGAAAGTGTGAATGCCGATATGGACATTGAAGCTCTCAATAATGGATTAGTATTAGATACAGTAAATGGTGATGTAGATGTTGTAAATGTTTCAGGTCGCATCAGTTTAGATACGGTAAATGGTGATATTAAATCGGCAAATCTAAATGGTCGTATTCATATCGAAACGGTAAACGGTGATGTGAATGATGCTAACTCACAAGGTGAAATACGCTTTGAAGCTGTTAATGGTGACTTAAGAAGTACTACTAAAAGCCAAGATGTTCGTATCGAAACGGTGAATGGTGATGTTGAAATTAACGCTGAAACGATCAAAAACCTTGATATCACAACGGTTGGTGGCGAAGTAGAAGTGAAGATGGAACAACTTGCAAGCGGCGCTAATATCCAAGCAGAAAGCGTGAATGGCGACATTGTATTGAAGTTACCACAAGGCCTTTCTGCTGAAATCGAAGTGAATGCCCATGCGGGCGGTAAAATTCGCAACAGTCTATCAAACGATAAAGTGAAAAAGGCAAAATATGGTCCATCGAGCTCACTGGAGTTCCAGCTAAAAGATGGCGATGTAGATATTGAAATCGATACTGTTAATGGTCGCATTGAGCTGAAATACAACTAAACACAGCTTATCGACAATAAAGCCCAGCCCAATGCTGGGTTTTTTTATTGGTTCTGGTTAGAATAGTCAGATTCTCTTCGAGTTAAAGCGCATCATGGCAAAAGCAGATAAACAGTTAGATACCCTAAAAGTCCCTCCGCACTCTATTGAAGCAGAACAGTCTGTTTTAGGCGGTTTAATGCTTGATAATGAAGCATGGGATCGTGTTGCAGAACGTGTTGTTGCACAAGATTTTTACACCCGTACCCACAAGCTTATTTTCCAAGCGATGGAAAAGCTGGTTGAGAGCGGTCAGCCTATCGATTTAATTACCATTTCTGAAACGTTAGAAAAAACCAATGAATTGGATGCGATCGGTGGCTTTGCTTATTTAGGTGAAATCGCTAAAAACACCCCAAGTGCTGCCAACATTAATGCTTATGCTGAGATTGTTCGCGAGCGTGCAGTTGTGCGTGAAATGATCCATGTTGCCAATGAGATTGCTGATGCGGGTTATAACCCTGAAGGTCGTGACAGTCATGATTTGCTTGATCTAGCTGAGACCAAAGTATTTAAAATAGCTGAACAACGCACTAAAAGCTCAGATGGTCCGCAGAATATTCACAATATTCTAGAAAAAACTATTGATAAGATTGAAGAGTTATATCAATCACCGCAAGATGGTGTTACTGGTGTGAGTACCGGCTACTCCGATCTCGATAAAATGACCGCGGGTATGCAGCCTTCAGACTTAATTATTGTTGCAGCTCGTCCGTCAATGGGTAAAACCACCTTTGCTATGAACCTTGCTGAACATGCGGCAATGACCCAAGATAAACCAGTGCTTATCTTCTCGTTAGAGATGCCATCAGAGCAAATTATGATGAGGATGCTCGCATCACTTGGCCGTATAAACCAAACAAAGGTACGTACCGGTCAGCTTGATGACGATGATTGGGCGCGCCTTTCATCGACTATGGGATTGTTGATTGAGAAAGGTAAAATGTACGTCGATGATTCTTCAGGCTTAACGCCAACAGAACTTCGCTCTCGTGCACGTCGTATTGCGCGTGATAACGGTGGTATCAGTATGATTATGGTGGATTACTTGCAGCTGATGCGTGTGCCAAGTTTGCAGGATAATCGTACCCTCGAAATTGCCGAAATTTCACGCTCACTCAAAGCGCTAGCAAAAGAATTAGAATGTCCTGTAATTGCGCTTTCTCAGCTTAACCGTACGCTTGAACAACGTGCCGATAAACGCCCAATTAACTCTGACTTACGTGAATCAGGCTCTATCGAGCAGGATGCCGATTTAATTATGTTTATTTATCGTGACGAAGTATATAACGAAGACTCAACCGATAAAGGTGTTGCCGAAATCATTATCGGTAAACAACGTAATGGCCCAATTGGTAAAGTGCGCTTGACCTTCCAAGGCCAGTTCTCGCGTTTTGATAATTACGCAGGTCCGGCAATGGATGATGAATATTAATGCGTTTAGCGTGTGCCGAAATTAATCTCAGTGCGCTAAATCAAAATCTCGCGCGTGTTAGGCAATTAGCACCAAAATCTCGTGTTATGGCTGTATTAAAAGCCAATGCTTATGGTCATGGTCTTGTTACTATTGCACAAAGTCTTGTTGATGCGGATGCATTTGCAGTCGCACGTATTGACGAAGCATTAGCATTGCGTGCTGGTGGTGTAGTAAAGCCAATTGTTTTACTTGAAGGAGTGTTTCGCTCTGAAGACTTAGCGATTGCTGCGACTAGTAACTTTCATATCGTTGTACATGACGAAGCTCAACTTTATATGTTGGAACATGCTGAACTCGTCAGCCCTATTAGTGTTTGGCTCAAGCTTGACACTGGCATGCATCGTTTAGGTATTGAACCTAGCCTATGTGATGATTTCTATAGACGTCTCGAATCATGTAAAAATGTTGCAGCTAATATTAAATTAATGACGCATTTTGCTTGTGCTGATGATACCCAAAACAGTAAAACAACAGAGCAAATGGCTCATTTTTTCCAAAACATTAAAACGGTACACAATGAACTTTGTCTTGCAAATTCAGCAGGTATTGTTGGTTGGCCAAAAAGCCATTGCCATTGGGTGAGACCTGGATTGATGTTATATGGCGTATCGCCAATGCTAGCTGCTACGGGCAAAGATCATGCGCTTAATGCAGTAATGCGCCTCACTTCAAGCATAATCGCAATTCGCAACGTAAAAGCAGGTGAAACGGTTGGCTATGGCAGTGCATGGCGAGCTTCAAACAACACGCGAATTGGTGTCGTTGCTATGGGTTATGGTGATGGTTATCCAAGACATGCTCCTAATGGTACACCGGTTATAATTAATGGAAAGCGTTTCTCTATTGTGGGTCGAGTGTCAATGGATATGATTACAGTGGAACTGGGAGATGATCATTCGGTTATGTTAGGTGATGAAGTTGAGCTTTGGGGACCTAATTTACCAGTAGAAGAAATTGCTCAATTCGCGACTACCATACCTTATGAGCTATTATGTAATATTACGCCTCGCGTAGAATATAAATATATTCAAGAGTAGGTTTTAGCTTAAAAATTTAAAGGCGAGTGTTAAAACATCTCGCCTTGTAATGTTGCCACTAAAGTGCGAGCACCACCATAATCTCGGTGCTCACCAAGATAAATGCCTTGCCAAGTTCCCATATTTAATCGTCCATCAGAAATCGGGATACTAATACTCGATCCTAAAGTGCTGGCTTTAATGTGTGCAGGCATATCATCATCACCTTCATAGTCATGCTTATAGTAGCTTTGACGTTCAGGTACAAACTTATTGAAATGGCTTTCCATATCCATACGCACAGTAGGATCTGCATTTTCATTGATTGTTAGGCTTGCAGAAGTGTGTTGAATAAAGAGGTGTAAGATACCAATACGGTAACGACTAATTTCAGGGAGTTGAGCATTGATGTCATTATCAACTAAATGAAAACCTCGCGAACGAGGCTTCAAAGAAAATGTTTTTTGCAACCACATAACTAGAGTTTGTCGAAACAAACCTCAATATGGGCAGAGCCAAAATCTGAAGTAAATGGCATAATCAATTTTGGTCCATCACATTTATGCGTAATGGTGTGATCTTTGCCTGATACAACAACAGGTGTCGCCATATCAAATTCGTAACCTTTATCACCGAGCAAATTTTTTGCCCCGCCAGCAACCATATTAGTGATTTCACCCACCATATCCGTTACTTCTTCATTTATTTTTTCGGGGCGTTCGCCAAGCATACGCTCCATTACAGTCATTGCCAATTCACCGTCAAAGGTAATTGAAAGGGAACCTTTGGTTTGAGGACCAACCATGCCGATCAGGCCTGACACATCGCCAACAGCCACTTCAGTTTTCTTAATATTTGGCTTACCAGGTGTTAAGTCAGTTTGTGCCATCGTAGATAACACATTGAGTAATGAAGAAATAAAAGGGTTAATGAATTCTACATTCATGTTTTTGTCCGGTTCCGTTTTTTAGGCGATTATCATCTTTAATTCAAGAATGAAGTTGCGGTTTTTGCAAACAAAATCTCATAATTATTGGCACTTAGTACAAATACCACGTGCTTCGATTGTTTGAGATTCGACTTTAAAGCCAAGTTCAGTTGCTTGGTTGTTTAACTCGTGTGCAATTGCATGAGAGTGAAGCTCTTCAACATGACCACATTTTTCGCAAACAAGTAATTGCACTGGGTGCGTGTGATCAAAGTGATGACACAGCATAAATGCATTGGTACTTTCAATTTTATGAATGAAACCCATTTCAGCCAAAAAATCGAGCGCCCTGTAAATAGTAGCAGGTTTTGCATTTGGCTCTGTTTGTTTTAGCTGTTCTAACAAGTCGTATGCACCGACACCAGCTTGAGTTTCAGCGAGTAAGCGAAATACTTTTTCACGAATTGTAGTAAAGCGAACCCCTTTGTCGTTACATACGACTTTCGCTTTTTCAGTTAATGCTTCAACGGTCATAAATTTGTTCCTCGATATCAAAGTCATCTTACCACAATAAATTTAACATTTTGTAGTTAAGTCTTTATTTGTCAGCTTGTTTATGAATATAAATTGAGCAAAGGTGAAAAATCGAGTAGAATCGCGACCCCGTATTTACTGAGGTGTACTGTGAATAGACGTTTTTCTGTAGCCCCAATGCTTGATTGGACAGATCGCCATTGTCGAACTTTTCATCGACAGTTAACTAAGCATGCAGTGTTATATACAGAGATGATAACGACTGGTGCGATTATTTTTGGCAAAGGTGATTATTTACACTTTGGTCAACACGAGAAACCTGTCGCCTTGCAGTTGGGTGGTTCCGATCCCAAGGCGTTAGAGGAATGCGCAAAACGTGCTGATGAATATGGCTATCAAGAAATTAACCTGAATGTAGGTTGTCCGTCCGACCGTGTGCAAAATGGTCGTTTTGGTGCATGTTTAATGGCTGAGCCTCAATTAGTGGCTGATTGTATTGCAGCAATGAAAGCAGAAACAAATGTTCCTGTAACGGTTAAAACGCGTATTGGCATTGATGAGCAAGATTCTTACGAGTTTCTAACAGCCCTAATTGAAGCGAATTACAATGTTGGTTGTCGCGACTTTATTATTCATGCTCGTAAAGCGTGGTTACAGGGCTTAAGTCCGAAAGAAAACCGTGAAATTCCACCACTAGATTATGATCGTGTTTATCAGCTTAAACGTGACTTTAATGACTGTCATATTTCACTTAATGGTGGAGTAAAGACCATTGAAGAGTGCTTAACGCATTTACAGCATATTGATGGTGTGATGATTGGTCGCGAAGCCTATGCGAATCCATATATGCTGGCAGAAGTTGATAGGGCTATTTACGGTAATGAACAAAGCGAACTGCTTTCACGCCACCAAGTGGTGCGTAACATGTTTGATTACATCGAATCAGAAATGACGAAGGGTGCTAATTTTTGGCATGTAGTAAGACACATGCTTGGTATTTTCCAAGGTCAGCCGGGTGCCCGTTCATACCGTCGTCACTTATCTGAGAATGGCCATAAAAAAGATGCACAAATCTCATTGTTAGAGGAAGCGCTGGCATTCGTACCTGAATAAGACAATCCCGATATAGGGAAACGCTAATTCCGCTTTCGGGAAATGGTAAGGCTAAATAGTGGTGAAATTAACCATTGTTTAGCCTTTTTTTATAACTTAAATTAAGGGGTGGTTGTTATAATCAATTAAATCAACAGCTTATGTTTTTGGCATGCTCTTTGTTATGTATGAAGCAAGATATGAATTTTTGAAGCAAACGTTATGTTAGCAAAATTAGTTACTACAGCGTTGTTACTTATCAATTTACTGTTTCAGAGCATAGTTGCAACACAGGCAGAAAAGCAGACGCATATTGCACAAATATGTGAACAAGTACCAAGTGTTGCGAGTGTTTTGCATTTAACGTGTGAGCAAGGAGCTTAAAATGTTGGATTTATTTGATTTATTTAGCCTATTTTTATTACCAGTTATTAGCTTACTAATTACTGTGGGCGTTTGGCATGGTTTTATGGGGCAGCGCAGTGTGTTTCTATCAAAATAGTGACAGGTGCGCGCCATTCCTTTCCTTTAAACATTTCATTTTTTAATTGCTCTTCGTTATATTCAAAAAAAGTTTTCCTAAAGTCTTTTAGCTCAGCAAACAATGAATCTGTTTGTCACATTTCAATTTCTTTTCTTTTTCAAATTAAACTCATATTAATGTTTTTACGTCAGTAGCTGGATAACTACATTGATTGATGATGCCGCATATAATTTTACTTTCTAACAGTTGGTTAAAAATACTATTTAGTTGGTCAAATTTACTAATTTTATAGTTTTGCTAATCAAGAGGTTTGTGTTAAGTTCTTGTTTTATATTTATTTTTTACTTTTGGCATAAAGGTTGGAATAGAAAGGTGTGAGAAAAATATCAGTCATCAACAGGAGAGAGTTATGGGAATTTTTACTCGTTTAACAGATATCATCCAAGCCAATGTTTCAGCTGCGTTAGATCGCGCAGAAGATCCTGAAAAGCTAGTTCGCCTTATGGTACAGGAAATGGAAGAGGCACTAGTCGAGCTTCGTTCAACTTCAGCAAGTCTTATTGCAGAAAAGAAAACATTACAGCGTAAGTTATCAAAACAGCAATCATCATCTGATTATTGGCACTCGCAAGCTGAAAAAGCAGTACAAAAAGACCGAGAAGATTTAGCCAAAGCAGCATTAATTGAAAAGCAAAAAGCCAATAAAGAAATCGATGCAATTGCGCCAGAAATTGCACGAATTGATGAAGTGCTCAACAAAGTGTCAGCAGACAGTCATTCGCTGCATGAAAAATTAACTCAGGCAAAAGCTAAGTTAAAAGAGTATCAAATTCGCTCTCAATCGGCTGAGGTTCGAGTGAAAGCAAAGACGCAACTTCACAGCGAGCAAATTGACAGAGCACTTGAGCGCTTTGCTGAAATTGAGCATAAAGTTGATCGAATTGAGGCACAAATTGAATCGTATGAGGTAACTCAGAGTTCAAGCTTAAAACAGCAGTTTGATGACTTAGAAAAAGATGAAGTGTTAGACGCTGAACTAGCAAGCTTAAAAGAGCAAGTTGCTAAAAAAGCAGCTTAGGAGGTAGTGATGAGTATTCAAGTTGATAACAGTAGTTTTTATAAAGACCGATTAAATAAAAAGGTGTCTGGTGTATGCGCGGGGTTAGCGCGTGGAAATAATTTACCCATCTGGGGGGTGAGACTCGGGGCTGTGGCTGCTTTATTTGTATTTCCAGTTGCCACATTGCTTGCTTATTTTGTCGCAGCAACGGTGCTTCCAGCCAGATATTATTAATGTATAAAATGTCAGGGGCAGTGTTAATACGCCCCTAACAATTTACAATAATTAATAATTTTCAGGTACTTTTTGCATCTTCCTCTGTAGTATACTGGTTTAAAACATAGAGGGATTAACATGTTAAAACGCTACCTATTTTTTGTAATTTCGTTTTTTTCTTTTTCATTAGCTGCCAATCAAGTTTTGGTTTCTGACTTTACTGTGCGTGAATTTATTCCAGGCGCACCTTCCAGCGTTGGGTACCTAAAAATAACCAATCACTCAGATAAAGAGTTAGTACTAAGTTCAGTGTCACTTGATAAACTTGGTCGAGTTGAAATTCATAACCATATTCAAAAAAATGGCATGATGAGTATGGTGAAGCTTGATAAGTTGGCAATTGATATGCATTCAACTAAGGTGTTTCAGTCAGGTGGCTTACATTTAATGCTGTTTTCACCCAAAGCGAAATTGATTAAGGGTGAGACGATCAATGCAAAGTTTCATTTTGCATCAGGCCTTACTGTTGATGCAAAGGCAACTGTTGTAGGCATCAATGAGAGCATTGAGAATGAACATCAGCATCACCACCATCATTAGGAGGGGATATGCAACACAAAGGTAAAATAGCAGCTGCGGTTGCGTTTGTTTTTTTGTTTTTTTATTTAATTTCTGTTTATTGGAGCATTGAACCTGAAATTTTTAATGTTCAGCAACGTGCAGAGCAGGCCGCACAAGAACAGCAACAGCAAGTTGTAACAGGGTTTGTTACAACCACAGCAGTTATAGAAGTTGCCAGTGCGTTATTGAATAAGCCTGGTGGTTACTTAACGAATGATGTTATGCCGCCATCTGTGGTTATGGATAATATGCCATCATGGGAATTTGGTGTACTTGAAATGACGCGTGACATTACCTTGGCAATGCGTAAGGACTTTAGCCGTTCGCAGTCTCAGTCTACCGAGCATCCGGAACTTAAAACAGCACAACCGCAATTTAATATCAATTCAAAGGCATGGATATTACCAAGTGCTGAAGATGAATATCAAAAAGGCATCGACGCATTAATTCGTTACCGTAAGGACATTGCAAACCCTATCGATTCCAGCGCACAGTTTTATGCTCGCGCTGATAACTTACGAGCCTATTTAAAAGAGGTGGAAAAGCGTTTAGGTAGTTTAAGCATGCGATTAAGTAGCAGTGTGGGGCAAGATAAAGTGAATACGGATCTTGCTGGTGACTCAGCAGCAAGAAGAGCCAGCTATGCACCTTCTCATCAGCTTGTTAAAACGCCTTGGCTGGAAATTGATAATGTATTTTACGAAGCGCGTGGTGCTAGTTGGGCATTGCTTCATTTTTTTGCTGCCATTGAAAAAGACTTTGCTGATGTGCTAGAAAAGAAAAATGCATTGGTGAGTGTGCAGCAAATTATGCGTGAGCTGGAAGCTACACAAGAAAATGTGTGGAGCCCTATGGTTTTAAATGGTAGCGGATTTGGCTTTGTTGCAAATCACTCATTAGTTATGGCCAACTATTTATCGCGAGCTAATGCGGCAATAATCGAATTATCAGAATTACTCTCTCAGGGATAAAATAATGAAAAAAATAATGTTTGGTGCGGCGTTAATTGCTGCAACTTTGGCTCCGCAAGCAAAAGCCGATACGCTACTTGGTTTATATGTGGGTGGTGATTATTGGGCTGCACAATCTTCAGGCGGTTTAGGCACTTCTAGTGATCTACAAAACTTTAACTTTGAAGATCAAGAATATGGTAGCTATTACGCTGCCCTTGAACATCCCATTCCGTTAGTGCCAAATATCAAACTCAAGTATAACCAGCTTGAGCTTAATGCCGATGCAACCTTAAATACCTCGTTTGGCTTTGGTGATAAAGTATTTAAAGTTAACTCGATTGTTACCGGTGACAGTGATCTAAGTCATGTTGATTATGTGCTTTATTACGAAATTTTTGACAATGATTTGGTATCAATTGACTTAGGTTTATCCGCAAAACAATTTGATGGTTACATTGCCGTTAAAGGCGATGACCAATCAATGGGCATGAGTGAAGAGTCAGTTGATTTTAATGGAATCATCCCGATGGCATACGGTGCAGTGCAATTTGGCTTACCATTTACAGGTTTAAGCGCGTTTGCTGAAGGTCAGTTATTAGCAATTGGTGATAGCAAAATTCAAGACTATCAAGTTGGTGTAGCATGGGAGTTTATTGACAATATGGCTGTTGATGTTGCCGTTAAAGCTGGTTACCGTGCTATGTTGTTAGAGCTTGATGACGTTGATGATATTTATACTGATGTTGAGGTTGATGGCTTCTTCGCTGGTTTGCAAGTTCACTTCTAAAAGCATATCAATTTTGCCAACTTTAGTTGTTGGCAAAATTGACCTCGAAGCTTTTTTCTAACGCTTTTCTTAAACACTCAAGATATTTACTACTTAATTTATTGCTGGTCAATCGTGCCAAAGAGTACCCTGTTTGGGTGAATTTATAGTAGGTTAAGATGCTGCCTTTACGTTTTGCTGTGAGTGTTAATGTTCCATTAGCAAAACTTAGAGTTTGACTTTCTCCGCTTTCAAACGCTTTGGACTCTATTTCCTGCATATAGATTAATTCAATATCAATTAACGTCAGAATATCGGGATAATTAAGGCCTGCACTACTGAGGTTTACGTAGCTCTTTTTGTTTGGACTCAGAAAGTTGAGCAAGCTGGGAGTGAGGTAACTACCAGTTATTACTTGATGAAAACCATCATTTGCAGACTTACCAGCACAGCTTGTGGCTAATTGAAAAATATCCGCCTCTTTTGGGGTGATATGCTTTAATGTGATTAGGCTTTTATACGAGAAAGACCCCGGGTTTATTACTTCACCGGCAAGTACTTTTGCCCATAATTTTTGAATATTTTTGTTACTGGTATCTTCTGCCAGTTCTAAAAAACGCTCAATCCAATCAGGATCAGGCTCGCCTTGCGAGGTCACAGGAGGACAATAATGTTGTGCTAACCCTAATATGGCCTCAATATTGTTTTGTTTTCTCACTAGGGCGAGTTTGCGGCGCTTTTGTGCTCGTTGCAGTATACTATCAGTACTTTTGTAATTCGGGATTGGGCTAACTGTTTTAGACACTGTGTCTTGTTCTAAGCGCTTTGAAGTTGTTTCTGTATTTGACTTGGTCTGTTCTACGCCAACTTTACTTTTTATGATTTGCGCTAAATGTTGTTGTGCGGTAACAGGTTTAATTGGCATTTTGAGTTTCCAAACTTTGACTCTTACAAAGCGAGTTGAGGTTTCTTAATCCCAAGTCAATCGCATCGTGCGTTTTATATTTATAATACTGAGTTAAAATACCGCCAAGAAGAGGGGTGTTAATACCTCCCTCAATTGCCCACGTTATTTGTAATTGATCGGCAAAAAAATCAGCTGTGATGCTGCCAATATTGGTATTTTGTTCATAAACACTGGTGTAAGAGATGGTGTGATTGGTCATTGCAGTTACAGTCATTTCACCAATGTTGTCACCGCTTTGCCATTTTAGGTAAGCGCCAATCTTGTTGCTATTTGCCAGCTCTAACGCTTGCCAGCTCTTCTCATAAGTAGCAAACGGAGTCCATAAGTGCCACTGAGCTAAATCAAGAACCCAATTTTCGAATTGCACTTGTTTACAGTGGCTCGTAATCGTTTTCGCAACTGTGTAACTATTTGGCAGCAGAACACTTGTAATAGCAACAAGCAGTAGTATGCTGAAGAATGTGCGAATGAAATACCGCATGTCACTCCGTCATTTAATAAAAAATCTTATCAATCATAGTATTTTTAAAGATTATAATTAATAGTCTATACTAGGTAAGTGACTGATGCTAACGTTGCTTTAGTAATGAGAACAACTGGCTAGTGGATAGCAAGTTTAACCAATAAGAAAAAATGTATAGTGACCAGAGAAAGAGTTCAAAGGTCTTGTGACGACGTAGAGGTTTCATGACACAACCTGCCGAAGAACAGTTTTTATTCTTAAATGAAGATGATAACGAAACCCCTGAGCAATACTCTGGATTTTGGGATGTATTAATTGTAGACGATGAACCAGAAGTCCATTCTGTAACACAGTTGGCATTATCGGGCTTATCATTTTGGAATAAACAACTCAGATTTCACCATGCTTACAGTGGTGATGAAGCGGTTAGAAAACTAGCAGAGATTCCTAACATTTCAGTTGTCTTGCTTGACGTTGTTATGGAAACAGATGACGCAGGGCTTGTCACTGTTAAACGTATTCGTGAAGAGCTTAATAATTCTCAGCTAAGAATTATTTTACGCACAGGTCAGCCAGGGTATGCGCCTGAAGAAAACATTATCCGTGAATACGACATCAATGATTACAAAACAAAAACTGAGCTCACTCGCGCAAAACTCGTAACTTCACTTGTTACTGCGCTGCGTTCATATCAACAACTTTGCGAATTATCCGAGCACAATACCGGCCTTGAAAAAGTGTTGGATGCGGCTAAATCAATCAATGGCTTAGAGGACTTAAGTGCGTTTGCATCACAAGTTATTGAACAAATAGCTAGGTTACTTGATGGCACAGGTGATGGCGTTATAGTGAGTGCGGAAGCTGGTCGTTCTGCAGTTCTTGGTGGCAGTAATGAATATAAAGGCTCGCTTTGGCAAGGGATTGAGCAAATTGATAACAGCCGAGCTCTGGGCGTCTTGCAGCAAACTTTACAAAATAAATCCCACCAAATTTCAGATCATGATAGCTGTTTTTTTGTTGAAGACGATAAATCACAATTTGCGATTTATCTCGAAACAAAAGAGATGGTCCATGAACAACAAATTAAGCTAATTGAAATCTTTTTACAGAACGTATCAGTAGCGTTTAAAAATGTTCGTATGCTCAGCGAGTTACGCGATGCAGCATATAAAGATAAGTTAACTAAACTGCCAAATCGCAATGACTTTATAAATCAAATTGAACGTTATTTTTCTGAGAGTGTTAACGCCTACACTTTATACTTTATTGATATCGCTGACTTTTCATCTATAAATAACGGTTTAGGGCAAGATGTTGGTGATCTCTTACTGCAAGCAGTTGCCACGCGTATTCAAGAAGATATTGTAGGTATTAAGTATTTTGCACGCATTGGTGCCGATGTATTTGCTGCTTTGGTTGAATCAGAAAAAGTCACACCAGACTCGCTAAACCACGTTTTATCTTTACCTTTCCTTGCAGGCGAGCACTTATTGCCAGTCAACTTCCATTTAGGTGTTTGTGAACAGCAATATTTTTATAAAGACGGAAAAGATACGCTTAAGTCATGCTATATCGCCCTAAATTTAGGTAAGAAACACCTGCGTTTTAATTACGAGTATTACCTTCCTGAGATGGAAGAAAAGATGGCGTGGCAGCTTGGAGTATTAAAAGAGTTACGTCATGACTTTAGTGAACATAAGTTAGAGGTGTGGTATCAACCGCAAATCTGTTTATCAACCCGTGAAGTTATAGGTTGTGAGGCTTTGTTACGATGGCCAAATGAACAGGGGAGCTTCATTTCTCCCGCTATTTTTGTGCCTTTAGCTGAACAATCAGGTTTAATCATACCTATCGGTCAGTGGGTGTTAGAACAAGCATGTAAAACACAAAGCGAACTGTTAGAACTCGGCTTTGATATGCGTATTGCAGTTAATGTTTCTGTACCGCAATTTCGAGATCCGCAATTTGTCACCAAGGTCAAAGAAACACTCGCAAAATACAACATAACGCCGCATAAAATCGAATTAGAAGTAACTGAAAGTATCGTAATGGATGAGCCTGAAATCGTCATTGAAGCGCTCACTGAATTAAAAGAGCATGGTTTAGAAATTGCAATTGATGATTTCGGCACTGGATTTTCTTCGCTTTCGTACTTAAAAAAACTGCCACTTAATCGCATTAAAATAGACAGAGCCTTCGTAAAGGATATCCCTGAAGATACAGGTGCCATTGCTGAGCTAATTGTGTCATTGGGTAAAAAGCTTGGTTTAAACACCATTGCAGAGGGAATTGAGAACGAAGATCAGGCAAATTGTTTGCGCCTAATGGGTTGTGAAGAGGCGCAGGGCTTTATGTTTGCAAAGCCTATGCCGTTTAAAGAGCTACAAGAATTTTTGCTGTCTAAAAAATAAACACTAGAGGCTAGCCTTAAACTCAGCTATAATTTGCGGCCATTTTATTCTAGGGGCATTTTATGGCTGCTTTATCAGCAGAGCGTAGTCTTTTTTCATATCCTAAATATTGGGCCGAATGTTTTGGTCCAGCACCTTTTTTACCAACCAGCAGAGAAGAAATGGATGCCCTTGGTTGGGATTCGTGTGACATTATTATTGTAACGGGTGATGCCTATGTTGATCACCCTAGCTTTGGCATGGCAGTAATTGGCCGTGTGCTTGAAGCGCAAGGCTTTCGTGTCGGTATTATTTCACAGCCAGATTGGTCATCGAAAGATGCTTTTATGTCGCTCGGTAAACCCAATTTATTTTACGGTGTAACTGCGGGTAATATGGACTCGATGATCAACCGTTATACCGCAGAAAAGCGTTTACGCCATGATGATGCGTATACGGCCGGTAATGTTGGTGGTAAACGCCCTGACCGCGCGGTGATTGTATATAGCCAGCGATGTAAAGAAGCCTATAAAGATGTGCCTGTGGTTATCGGTGGCATTGAAGCAAGTTTGCGCCGTATTGCCCACTTCGATTATTGGTCTGAAAAGGTGCGTCGCAGTGTTATTTTCGACGCCAAAGCAGATATCCTCATTTACGGTAATGCAGAAAGGCCTTTAGTTGAAGTGGCGCACGGTATTGCTGCGGGTAAAACCATGGATGAAATGCATGACATTCGCGGTACTGCGGTTATTCGTAAAGAGCCATTACCCGGCTGGCGCGGTTCAGATTCAACGGCGATTGATAAAATTGGTAAGATAGACCCAATTCCAAATCCTTATGGCGCAGATGACGTAGGTTGTAGTAAATCAGAATTTAAGCAAGCGGGTATTGATCTTGGCGCTGAAGCTAAACCTATCACTATTCAACCGCCGCGTTTAAAACCGTGGGAAAAAGTGTATGTAAAGCTGCCAGCTTATGAGCAGGTAAGTGTTAACAAGCCTTTGTATGCCCATGCGTCACGTATTTTACACCAAGAAACCAACCCAGGTTGTGCCCGCGCACTTTTCCAGCGCCATGGTGACCGTTCTGTTTGGGTTAACCCTCCCGCGTTTCCACTTGAAACACAAGAGATGGATGACGTGTTTGGTTTACCGTATCAGCGTGTTCCTCACCCAAGCTATGGAGATGAGAAAATACCTGCCTACGATATGATCAAAACCTCGGTTAATATTATGCGAGGCTGCTTTGGTGGCTGTTCATTCTGTTCAATCACAGAACACGAAGGGCGCATTATTCAAAGCCGTTCAGAGCAATCAATTATTGACGAAATTGAACAAATTCGTGACAAAGTACCGGGCTTTACAGGTGTTATTTCAGACTTAGGTGGTCCAACAGCAAACATGTATAAATTGCGCTGTAAGAGCAAAAAAGCTGAAAGTACATGCCGCCGTTTATCCTGTGTTTACCCTGATATTTGTAAACATATGGATACTGACCAAACGCCAACGGTAAACTTGTATCGCAAAGCGCGTGAAGTTGAAGGTGTGAAGAAAGTGTTAATTGCATCAGGTGTGCGTTATGACTTAGCAATTGAAGATCCTAACTATGTTAAAGAGTTAGTGACACACCATGTGGGTGGCTACTTAAAAATTGCGCCAGAACATACTGAGAACGGCCCATTATCTAAGATGATGAAACCGGGTATGGGTACGTATGACCGCTTTAAAGAGCTTTTTGAAAAATACTCAAAAGAAGCGGGTAAAAAGCAATATTTAATACCGTATTTTATTTCAGCACACCCAGGAACTACCGATTTGGATATGGTTAATATGGCATTATGGTTAAAACGCCATAATTTCAAATTAGATCAAGTTCAGAATTTTTATCCCTCGCCAATGGCAAATGCAACCACCATTTACCATACCGAAATGAACTCGCTCAAGAATATAAAGAACAACAAGGAAGTTGTTAGTGTGCCTAAAGGGGCGCGTCAACGTCGCTTGCATAAAGCGATTTTGCGCTATCACGACCCAGCCGGTTGGCCAATGATCCGTGAGGCATTAAAGAAAATGGGCAAGGCGAAACTTATTGGTAACGGTCCTAATTGCTTAGTGCCTGCAGAATCAAGAGATGAGCAACGTAAGTCTGGTCAGAGTAAAGGTGGTAGGCCTGCACTTTCTCGCCATACGGGATTTGGCCAGTTTAATAAAGCGAATACAAAACCTAAGGTGGGTGGCAATAAGTCGCGTGGTGGTAAATCAGGTAACTTTAGTAAGAGCAGAAAAAAAGCCAGCTCATAAGAGTTGGCTTTTGAATGTTACTTTACTCAATCGGAATTCCCTTCCTGAAACTAACTATACGGTTTTAAGCTTAAGCTAAACTGAATGAGTGAGCTAAAAAATGGCGAGTTACAAACTCGCCATTTTAGTATTTGAATTTGATTACTCTTTCTCAAATGGCACGCCATTTTGCATCCACTTTGGTGCTGGCTTACCTTTAAGGTGGTGATCAAAGTATTCCATCATACGAATTGAGAAATCTACTTGGTTCGGAAACTTCTTCAAGTGGTGTGGTTCACCTTCGTATTGTAAGAAAATCACATCTTTACCTGCACGGCGAAGCGCTAAATAGTATTGAATACCTTCCTGCCACGGCACTGCACCATCTTTATCACCAAACATAATCATAATTGGTGTATTAACTTTATCGGCGAAAAATACCGGCGAGTTTTCAATATATAAATCTAAGCCTTCAAACAAGTCTTTGCCAATGCGGCTTTGTCCGGTTTCGTACTGGAATTGACGCGCAAGACCTGATTTTAAACGAATGCCACTGTATGCACTGGTCATGTTTGATACTGGTGCACCCGATACAACCGCTTTAAACATATCTGTTTGCGTTACCATAAAGGCGCTTTGGTAACCGGCCCATGAGTGACCTTGTAAACCAATCTTGTCTTTGTCTGCAACACCCATATCAATCAGTTTTTGTGCTGCGTTGATCATAGTTTGAGTTGATGATTTACCTGGGTGACCAATTTCAAAACGGATATCTGGTAAGAAAATCGCGTAACCATTTGAAGTAAACATCGGGAAGTTCGGTCTATGGTTTAACTCCATTTTCGGGAAGTCATACATGCGTTGGCTCATATAGCGGTAGAAATAAATGACCACAGGCACTTTATCGCCTTTTTTATAGCCGGCAGGTTTTATTAGCACGCCTTGTAAATCTTCACCATCAAAGCCTTTATACTCTACCAGTTCAGGTTTACTTGCCCATGCAAAATTCTCTTTTTGTGGGTTCAGGTTAGTTAATTTAGTTGAAGTGGAAAGCGATGTGTCGCTTAACCAAAAATCAGGAAATTCATGATAACTTTGACGCGTATAAATTAACGTATCAGCATTTTTCGCTTTCTTTACTAGGTCAAAACGCGCTTCGCCAGTTAAAACCTGTTCCAACTGATTGTTAGCTAAATTAAGCTTAGCAACGCCCGTTTGTTTGTTATCTAGGTTAAAGCTTGAAAGTAATAAGGTATCGTTTAAATCAAAAGATAGTTTGTTTTTATCTAAGCTTTTAACGCGATAACGTGTTTCGGATTTATAGCCATGGGTTAAACGTGCACCTTGCTGCGTGTTTACATCAAATGCCCAAATATCGTATTTGTCATATACATAAAGGGTATTACTATCACTGCTCCAGCCTGCAAAACCATAGCCAGGTTGCTCGCTAGGATAATCGTGTTGGTCGTCGCCAAAAGTGGCACGAATGCCTTTGGTTATCGCATTCAGCTTGGCGTTTTTGAGTGATTTAAGCTGAACTTGACCCTTATCGAAGTATGCAGCAAATTGACCATTAGGTGAAAGCGTCGGACGTGCGCGGGTATTTTCGCTAATTTTAACGCTGTTACCTGTTTTAGTATCTACTGCGTAGTAATCTGCAAAGAAACCGTCATACATAATTTTGTGAAGATGCGGTTTATTGCTATAACCTAGTAAAAATTGCTTTTCAGTGTGTAATCTAACATCTGTAACTTGCTCAGTTTCGAGCTGTACGGCTTTACCGCTGTTTAAATGAAATACCGCTTGGTAATGGCGGTTTTTGTTCTTTTCATTCCACTGTTGAATTTCGCGCGGCTTTATTTCGGCATCTTTGTGATGCCATACTTTTAAACCTTTTTGGTCACGAATTACATCGTAATCAAAAAGGTCGTTTTGCGCTTTGTATTTTTTCTTTTCAATTTTGGCTGAAAGCATTGGGCGCGTTTCAAAATAAAGGCGCTCGCCAGTTTCAGACCATTTTAAGTTAGCTGTTTTACCGATGAACCAATTCTCGATAGGGGTTTCGATTTGCTTTAATTGGTTGTTTTCACTTTGCCATAAGTAAAGTGAATGCTCACGACGACGTTTATCATCATTAACGTAATTACCTACAGAAAGCGCTAACATATCATTGGTTGGATGCCAAACGAGTTTGTTTGCCACAACCCCAGGTTCTGTAAATAAGCTGCTCATTGCAAAGTTTGGCAGGGCAATTTGGCTAATGGCGTTTTTATCGCCTTCTTTGCTTACTTGGCTCACAACAAGCTGCGTGCTACTTGGTGCAATGGCGTAAGTAAGAACATTCTCAATTGAATGCTGTTGTTCGTTTGCTAAGTTCACAATATTAAGGGTGTAAACTTTATCTTTTTTATCCGCTTTTAACTTCGCGTCTTTATCGTCTTTTTCTTTTGCTTTTTTATCTGCTTTTTTATCGTTTTTGGCTTCGTCTTTTTTCTTAACTTCTGTGCGATATGCCAGCCAGTTACCATCATTTGAAATAACGAAATCTTCAACACGTTCAAAGGTGATAACCTTGCCTGTTTCGCTATTTACTAACGATAAATCATTTTTTAGCTTTTTCTTTTTATCTTTTGATGCACTTTCTCTGGTAAGTAGGTCTGGTTTGACTGTAAACGCTACCCATTTTTCATTTTTATTAATAACTGGAGAGGTGCCACGTTCAATTGTTGCGAGCAGTGCTTTGTTGTTAAGTGTATAGACCTGTCCTTCGCTATTACCTCGATATGGTGTGGCGCTAAATGCAAGTAAATTTCCCTGCTCAGAAAGTTGAGATGACTTTGCGTATTTAAAATCAAATACGTCTTTAAATTGAAGAGATTCGCTGGCGCTTAATGCAAAACTGGTTGCTAACGCTAAGCTCGAAAGTGTAAACGCAAGTTTCATTAATGATTACCTAGTGCTAATTGTTAGCTCTAGTGTAAACAGAAACCAAAAAGAAGAAAGGGAATGCGATAAGTTGCAAAATAGTGCGTTGAAGTAAAACGTTTACTTCAACGCGAGGGTATTAGTGCCAAGCTAAGGTGAAAAGTGACCACTGCGCGTCAAATTGCGCGGTTGGTTTTGCTTTAAAATCAGAACGCACAAATTGGTTCATTTTACCTTCAACGTAAGCAAGCAAAAGGTTAGCAAGTTGCTCTTCTGCAAGGGTAAACGTTTTACCTTCGCGTAATTTGCGTTCGCGTAACACTTGTTTAAGTTGTGTTTCTAGCTTTTCAAATAAGCCTTGAATACGCTCGCGTAATCGTTCTTGCTCACCTTGCAGTGCATCACCAGTAAGAATACGTGTAATACCAGGGTTTTTTTCAGCAAAACTGAGAAGTAGCAATAAAATGTTGTGAATACGGCTATGGGTGTCTTTTTCTTTTTCTAAGATAATATTGATATTTGAAAGCAGCGCGTTTTCAATGAATTCGATTAATCCTTCAAACATACGTGCTTTGCTTGGGAAGTGGCGGTATAGCGCCGCTTCAGAAACACCTACCTCAGATGCTAGTTTTGCCGTGGTGATGCGTTGTCCCGGACTGGTTTCAAGCATTTGCGCAAGTGCTTGTAAAATTTCTTCCTTGCGATTACTACGTTTTGTGGCAGGCATTTTTATCCCTTACTTCTTATCATTATTATCAACCTCAAGAGCCGTTTATCTTAATTACTTCTGATTTTAGATGCCAGCTTTTTTACTTTTTAGCCGCCAGTTTTGATGCGATTTCTTTTAATATTAAATGGCTAATTTGCTGTTTTGATTGCAGCGATAAATGGCGTTCGCCCTCCGGCCAAAAGAGTGTCATCGCATTGTTTTCACTATTAAAACCAATGCTAGAATCGGACACATCGTTGGCACAAATCATATCGAGATTTTTATTTTTTAGTTTGCCTTTAGCGTAGTTAGCAACATCATTTGTTTCGGCGGCAAAACCGACTGTAAACGGGCGGTTTTCTTCAAGCGCTGCAACTGACGCGATAATGTCAGGGTTTTTGCTGAGCTCAATGGTCATGGTATCGCCCTGTTTTTTAATTTTATTATTTGCAGTCGTCGTTGCCTTGTAATCGGCAACTGCAGCACAGCCAATAAATACATCTGAATTAACAGCTAACTCCATGGCAGCATCATGCATCTGTTGTGCACTTTCAACATCAAAACGATTAACTTCACTTGGTGTGGTTAAATTAACTGGGCCACTAATTAGATTTACCTTGGCCCCCAGCGCTTTTGCTGCACACGCTAGTGAAAAGCCCATTTTCCCTGAGCTGTGATTAGAGATAAAACGCACAGGATCAAGCGCTTCACGGGTTGGACCCGCTGTGATAGTCACAGTTTTACCTGCCAGCAGTGGGGTATCTTCGCGCATTAAACACAACTCAACTAGCTCGTTTGGTTCAAGCATTCGCCCTTTACCTACATCACCACAGGCTTGCTCGCCACTGGCAGGTCCCCAAATAGACACGCCATATTCACTTAATTTTTGTAAGTTTTGCAGGGTTGCAGGATGGGCGTACATTTGCTGATTCATCGCCGGTGCAATTGCTACTTTAGCAGGTGTTGCGAGTACTAAGGTGGTTAAAAGATCATCGGCCATTCCATGCGCCATTTTGGCGATGGTGTTAGCACTGGCTGGTGCAATTAAAATAAGATCAGCCCATTTTGCAAATTCAATGTGACCCATCGCCGCTTCAGCCGCAGGGTCAAGTAAAGATGTCGAAACTGGGTTTCCTGATACGGCTTGCATGGTAAGCGGGGTAATAAACTGTTGTGCAGAGTCAGTCATTACTACCTTAACTTGCGCACCGTTTTCAGTTAAACGTCTTGTTAATTCGGCACATTTATAAGCAGCGATGCCGCCTGTAATTCCCAATACTATTTTCTTCGACATAATAATTAATGACATTTTTTAAATTAGCCAAACCATACCATTTTCGATGATTTTTGGCGAGGCTGGCTATACTATTAAATGAACGCAAAGAGCTTAACAAGGATTGTTAAATGCAAATAAATCAAATGCCCATTGAGGCAAGACCTAGAGAAAAGCTATTAAGTAAAGGCGCATCGAGTTTAACCGACGCAGAGTTATTAGCTATCTTTTTACGTACCGGTATTAAAGGGCTAAATGCTATTGAACTTGCCGATACATTGCTCAAACAACAAGGCTCACTTGGTCAACTCCTGTCACTGGAGTGTGATTCATTCTGTCAGCAATTAGGGCTCGGACCCGCAAAATATGTTCAGCTGCAAGCTGTGCTTGAACTGAGTAAACGTTTTTTTGCTGAGCAACTTAAGCGAGAAGCCGTATTTGATTCGCCTTATTCGGTAATAAACTACCTAAAATGCGAATTACAAAAAGAGCACAAAGAATGTTTTTACTTGCTGCTGCTCGATAGCCAAAACAGGCTTATTAAATCGATCAATTTATTTCAAGGTACGATTAACGCAGCATCGGTTTATCCCCGAGAAGTCGTTACCACAGTGCTTAAATACAACGCGGCAAATGTGATTTTGGCACATAACCACCCAAGTGGCATAGCTGAACCTTCAGAGGCGGATAAATTAATTACAAAGCGATTATCAGACGCGCTTGCTTTGATTGATGTGAGTATTTTAGATCACATTATAATTGCTGCTGGTAATACTCACTCCTTTGCAGAGCATGGACAAATTTGAAGGAAAAAAGAAGGTTAATTAATGCTTTTTTGTAAATAGCTGTTTTTACAGTTATTAATATTATTGAAAATTATTCTCAATAGCATTAAAATTTGTAGTGTAATTAATTTTGAAAGCACTCACTTATTATGTACGTTTGTATTTGTCATGCAGTTACTGAAAAACAGATTAAACAGGCCGTAACCGATGGTATGGATTCGATGCGAGATGTGCGTGGTTGTTTAGGTGTAGGCAGTCAATGTGGTAAATGTGTGTGTCATGCAAAGGATGTAATCACACAGTCGCAGCAAGAATTAGCTATTAAAGTAAGTGTTGATTACACCAGCTGCCAAAAAGTAGCTTGATTCAAAATATAAGATTCCTAAATAAAAAACCGCGTAAATCGCGGTTTTTTTATTACTCAAGATAAAGATTGCTTACTTGTGATAATCCAAGCAAATCTCAACTTCATTTTTTGAACCCATGGTAACAGCAACACGCTGATGAATCTCTTGCGGTTCAATATCTAAAATACGGTCAAGTCCTGCATATGCAACACCGCCAGCTTGCTCTACTAGCATTGCCATTGGGTTTGCTTCATAAAGTAAGCGTAGCTTGAATGGCTTTTCTGGGTTTTTTGTATCTTCAGGGTAAGTAAATAAGCCGCCGCGACATAATAAACGGTGAACATCACCTACCATGCAGGCAATCCAACGCATATTAAAGTTTTTCTTGCGCGGACCCTCTTCACCAGCAAGACAATCAGCAATGTAGTTTTGCATTGGTGCTAGCCAATGGCGCTGATTTGATGCATTAATTGCGAATTCTTTAGTATCTTCAGGAATAGTTACTTTATCTTCAGTAAGTAAGAAACTGCCGTGCGTTCTGTCTAATGTAAATAAACGCGTGCCTTTACCAATAGTTAACGCCAACATAGTTGAAGGGCCATAAAGCACATAACCTGCTGCGACTTGGTGCTTACCCGCTTGCATGAAAATGCTTTGATCATCAGCGGCTTTGTCTTTTGGCGCTTTCATAATTGAAAAGATAGTACCAACTAACGAGTTAATATCGGTATTTGAAGACCCATCTAGTGGATCAAATGCAACGATATATTCAGCATCAGGGTTGCCAGCAACAGTATAATCTTCTTCTTCAGACGCGATGGCTTTTACATAGCCAGACTCAAGTAGAATATCTTTGAGTAATTGGTTCGATAAAACATCAAGCTTCTTTTGTGTTTCACCTTGAATGTTTTCATCTAAGGTTGAACCTAAAACACCTGATAATTCACCTTGGCTTACACGGAATGAAATTTCCTTACAAGCAGCAAGAATTGTTCTGATCAATGATAAAAGATCACGAGGACAGCCGTCTTCGATCAATACTGGTGGAAGTCTACGCATTATATAATCCTGACTATTAGCTTATTGCCACATAAAGTGAGAGGGTGGCAACAGGCAACCTTTCGGTAGCGCTCAGTTAAATTTGTATACAATTGTACATCAGCTTGTGTATCATTTAAGCACCATGCACCATTGATAATGAAATAACAAAGAAGATGCAAAGATTAGTACAACCATTTCTGCTGATCTGTGCTTTGTTACTGTTAAGTATACCAAAAGCGCAGGCAACCCTGAAACCCATTGATGCATTTACTAGCGAAATGAATCGTTACCCGGGCTATTTTACCTTTTATTATGACAATACTTCGGGCAAGGTTTATTTAGAAGTAGATAAATTAAACCATGAATTTTTACTACAACTCAGTATGCCATACGGTTTAGGGTCGAATGATATAGGACTTGACCGTGGTCAGTTGGGCGATACAAAAGTTGTGCAGTTTGAAAGACATGGCAATAAGCTTTTACTAAAACAAAACAATACTTACTACCGAGCAAACAGCAACAATAAAGCTGAACTACAGAGTATTCGTGAAGCATTTGCATCAAGTGTGTTACACGGTTTTGAAATCAAAGCTGCGAGCGATAACCATGTTTTAATTGATTACACACCTTACCTATTATCTGATGTGCATGGTGTGTCAAGAACCTTAGCGGGTCGAAATCAAGGTAGTTTCAGTTTAGATAAAAGCAAAAGTGCAGTTTATATGCCGCGCTCAAAGTCGTTTGCTAAAAATACCGAGTTAGAAGCGATTGTTAGCTTTAATGGCACAAAGCCGGGTAAATATGTAAAACAGGTTGCACCCGATCCGTATTCAATTTCAGTCCACTTACACCACTCGTTTATAGAGCTACCGGACGATGGCTTTAAACCGCGAAAATTCCACCCGCAATCGGGCTTTTGGAGTGAAGAATATAAAGACTACGCAGCGCCTTTATCTGAGTCGATGTATGTGCGTTATATTCCAAAACATCGCTTAGCGAAAAAAGACCCAACAGCTGAAATCTCCGAAGCCGTTAAACCGATTGTTTACTACCTCGATCCTGGTGTGCCAGATCCGGTAAAAACAGCTTTACTTGATGGTGCTAAGTGGTGGCAGGCAGCCTTTGAAGCGGCGGGTTATAAAAACGCGTACCAAGTAAAAATGCTACCTGAAAATGCAGATCCGATGGATATTCGTTATAACGTAATCCAATGGGTGCATCGTGCAACCCGTGGTTGGTCATATGGTTCAAGTGTCATCGACCCGCGCACAGGCGAAATTATTAAAGGTCATGTAACGCTTGGTTCACTGCGTGTACGCCAAGATATTTTGATTGCAGAAGCACTGGCAGCGCCTTACTTAAAAGGTGATGAAACAGTCGAAAAATTACATGCGATGGCCCTTGACCGTATTCGCCAGTTAAGTGCCCATGAAGTAGGTCACACTCTAGGTATTGCGCATAATTTCTCTGCGTCAGTAAAAGACCGCGCTTCGGTCATGGATTATCCGCATCCACTAGTGAGCTTTAATGAGGATGGCAGCTTTAATACTGAAAACGGCTATGGCAAAGGCTTAGGTGTGTGGGATATTCAAGTTGTGAAATATGGTTACTCAGATTTTCCGATTTTGAGTGAAGCAAAAGAGCTTGAAAAAATTTTAGCGGAAAATAAGCGCCTTGGTCTTGAGTTTATTTCTGATAGTGATGCGCGTGCGCAAGGCGGTGCACATCCAACAGCGCATTTATGGGATAACGGTGAAAACCCGAGCCAAGAGCTTCAACGAGTGCTTGCTATTCGTGAAAAAGCGATATCGAAGTTTGGCCTTCATAATATTAAAAACGGTACGGCGCTATCGCAGCTAGAAGAAGTGTTTATTCCACTTTATTTATTCCATCGTTATCAAACGGAAGCGGCGGTTAAATTGATTGCTGGCATTGATTACGATTATGAGTTACGTAGTGGTGATACTTTTAAAGGCAACAAGCTTGTTGATGTTGCTAAGCAAAAAGAAGCACTAAGCGCGTTATTAACAACGCTTGATGCTGACCAGTTAGTGGTACCTGAGCACGTACTTGATGTGATTACACCAAAAGCTTACGGAGAATACAAAACGCGTGAAAGTCTAGTTGGCCGTACAGGTTTAACACTTGATCCGTTAGCATTACCGGAGGTTTCTGCAAATCATTCACTTTCTTTATTGTTAAACTCACAGCGTCTTAATCGCCTTCATTTCCAAGCGATGCGAGACAGCAAACAGCTAAGTGCGCGTAATGTGTTATTTCAACTTTGTGAGCAAGTGTTTTTCAGTAACCAAAAGCAAGGCATGTTGCATCAAGTTGCACAGCGCATTCAAATGGTGACGGCATATCATTTAGTCAATGCAGCGCTTAGTGATAAAACCGACCCAGAGGTACAGGCTGAGTTAGTTGGTCAAATTACCTTTATTAGTAGTAAATATGCACGTACTAACGATAACTTCAAAAAACACATCGCCAATGTGTTAACCAAGTCGATAGAAAAGGGAAGCTGGCAGGGTAACTTCAAACCATTACCTATGCCACCAGGCTCACCTATTTAACACCTAATTGGTAAGTTATGGCATACTAAGCCCATTAGCGAAATCTAATGGGCTTTTTTTTTGAACTGTTAAATTTTTTAAAGCTCATATCGAATTTATACGACAAGAATTAACAACAATGCATATTCATATTTTAGGTATTTGCGGCACCTTTATGGGGGGCATCGCAGCCATTGCAAAATCCTTGGGCCATAAAGTTACTGGCTCAGATCAAAACGTTTACCCACCAATGAGTACTCAGCTTGAGTCGTTAGGCATTGAACTCATTCAAGGTTACGATGTTGCACAGTTAAAGCCAAAACCAGATATTGTAGTGATTGGTAATGCCATGAGCCGTGGTAATCCATGTGTTGAATATGTGCTTGAAAATCGTATTCCATATACTTCCGGCCCTGAGTGGTTAAAACATAATGTATTGCAAGATGCATGGGTGCTAGCAGTTTCAGGTACTCATGGTAAAACCACCACAGCCAGTATGCTTGCATGGGTATTAGAATACGCTGGTCTTGATCCAAGTTTTTTAATTGGTGGCGTTGTACAAAACTTTGGCCTGTCGGCGCGCATTGGCAAAACACCGTTTTTTGTCATTGAAGCAGATGAATATGACACCGCATTTTTTGATAAGCGCAGTAAGTTTGTGCATTATCTGCCGCGCACCTTAATTCTCAATAACCTTGAATTTGACCACGCTGATATTTTTGAAGATTTAGCGGCAATTCAAAAGCAGTTCCATCATTTATTACGCATTGTACCAGGGCAAGGTAAAGTGATTTGGCCAAGCGATGATATAAATATTCAGCAAGTTATCGAAAAAGGTTGTTGGAGTGAGCAAGAGCAACTTGGCAATGACTGGGATTATCAACTTATTAACGCCGATGGCAGTGAGTTTGATGTACTGCTTGGTGGCGCTATCGTTGGGCGTGTGAGTTGGCAAGCAATTGGCGAGCATAATGTTAAAAACGCTTTAATGACGATTGCAGCCGCGCGTCATGTAGGTATTCCTGTTGAAACATCAATTGCGGCGCTGGCTGAGTTTATTTCACCAAAGCGCCGTATGGAATTAAAAGGCGAGGTTGCGGGCATTAAGCTCTACGATGATTTTGCCCATCATCCCACTGCTATTAAAACAACCTTAGCAGGGCTCAGAGCAAAAGTGGGCCAAGCGCGTATTTTTGCCGTATTAGAACCACGTTCCAATACAATGAAAATGGGCGTGCATCAAAATACATTATTAGCGTCACTCGAAAATGCCGACGATGTGATTTTATTTGAGCCAGAGAACCTAAGCTGGTCACTCAAAGACGTTGCCAATAATGCTGGCGCTTTATGTTTTAACAGCACAGATGAGATCATTAAAACGCTACTTGAAAAAGCAACTAGCGGCGACCATATATTGGTAATGAGTAACGGTGGCTTTGAAAATATTCATAATCGTATTTTAGATGCGCTCGCCAACAAATAGGCTTTTTATGACGCAAAACCATGAATTTAATGAAACCATTACCGTTGCACTTAGCGGTGCTTCAGGCATGCCGTATGGTTTAAAATTAATTGAAACGCTAATTTCGTTAAATCATCAAGTATTTGTTTTGGTATCAAGCGCAGCCCGCGTGGTGCTTGATACGGAATCAGACGTAAAACTGTCGGGCAACGAAGAAAAGGCAACGGAGCAACTATCTAGCTTATTCAATGCCAAGCCAAATCAGGTTAAAGCATTTGGCAAAGATAACTGGTTTAGCCCTGTAGCGTCGGGTAGTGCTGCACCTAAAAAGATGATTGTCTGCCCGTGTAGCGCAGGTACTGTATCGGCGATTAGTCATGGCGCATCTGATAACTTATTAGAGCGTGCAGCTGATGTAGTGATTAAAGAAAAAGGTCAATTAATGCTGGTGGTGCGCGAAACACCGCTTAGCGCGATTCACCTTGAAAATATGCATAAGCTGGCGCAACTAGGTGTAACTATCATGCCTGCAGCACCTGGGTTTTATCATAACCCAAGTTCAATTGATGACTTGGTTAACTTTATGGTGGCGCGCATTTTAGATCATTTATCTATTGAGCATACTCTGGCTAAACGTTGGGGCTACGGCTGCTAATTAATCCATCCAAAATTGGAACGCAAAACACAATGACAAAAGCTCTCGAAATTGTTGGTTTAGAAAAAACCTACAGTAACGGTGTTCAAGCTGTTAAAGGAATTGATTTAACGGTCGAGAAAGGCGATTTTTTTGCGCTGTTAGGTGCTAATGGTGCTGGCAAATCGACCACAATAGGCGTGATTTCTTCGCTTGTAAATAAAACTAAAGGCACGGTAAAAGTCTTCGGTCATGATATTGATACTGACCTTGGTAAGGCTAAAACTAATTTAGGGTTAGTACCGCAGGAATTTAACTTTAGCCAGTTTGAAACACTTAACCAAATTTTAGTGAACCAAGCCGGTTATTATGGCGTGCCACGCGCAGAGGCACATAAGCGTGCTGATGAGTTACTGGCGCAACTAGGCCTTGCAGATAAAAAAGATAAGCAAGCGCGCACCTTATCTGGTGGTATGAAACGCCGTTTAATGATTGCACGTGCGTTAATGCACAAACCGCAGCTGCTGATTTTAGATGAACCCACCGCAGGTGTAGATATTGAGTTGCGCCGTTCAATGTGGGAATTCTTAAAAGAAATAAACTTGCAGGGTGTGACCATTATTCTCACTACTCATTACCTTGAAGAAGCGGAAATGTTGTGCAAAAACATTGCGATTATCGATAAAGGTCAAATTATTGAAAACACCAATATGAAGTCACTGTTGGCAAAACTTGATAAAGAAACCTTTATTCTTGATTTAAAGCAGCCAACATCAGCATTCTCACTTGATGGTTACACAACTCGTGAAATTGATGACCATACCATCGAAGTAGATGTGGAAAAATCACAAGGGTTAAATGGTGTATTTGATGCACTAAGTACATCCGGTAATACGGTATTAAGCATGCGTAATAAGGCGAACCGATTAGAAGAGCTGTTTGTTGCAATTGTAGAAAAGGGGCGCGAACAATAATGAGTAATCAATTTACCGCTTTAAAAACCATATGGATCAAAGAGTGTATTCGTTTTACCCGTATTTGGGTGCAAACACTTGTGCCGCCAGCAATTACCATGTCACTGTACTTTGTTATTTTTGGTAATTTAATTGGTTCGCGCATTGGCGATATGGGTGGCTTTAACTACATGGAGTTTATTGTACCGGGTCTGATTATGATGTCGGTGATTACCAACTCTTATTCCAATGTGGCATCGAGCTTCTATTCGACCAAATTTCAGAAAAGCATTGAAGAGTTACTCGTTTCACCTGTGCCAACCTATATTATTGTTCTTGGCTATATGGGTGGTGGTATGGCACGCGGCTTATGCGTTGGCATTATCGTTACTATTTTGTCGCTGTTTTTTGTTGATATTCAAATTCACAATATAGCGGTTATTTTTGCTACTGTATTACTTACCGCAGCTGTATTTGCACTTGGCGGTTTAATTAATGCTGTTTACGCCAATAGTTTTGATGATATCAGCATTATCCCAACATTCGTTTTAACGCCGTTAACTTATTTAGGTGGTGTATTCTATTCAATTACTTTGCTCCCTGATTTTTGGCAAGGTGTATCTCAATTTAATCCGATTATTTATATGGTGAATGCTTTCCGTTACGGTTTCTTAGGTGTTTCGGATGTGGATATCACAACGGCATTTGCAGTGATAGTTGCGTTTATAAGCGGTTTATTTGCTGTGGCATACCGTTTAATTGATAAAGGGGTTGGCATTCGCCACTGATAGAAATATGTCTGACGCAAATTCAAGAAGTATTAGCTCGAATCAACACGGGCTAAATGAAAAGTTAGAAGAAGTGGTGCGCAAACATCTTAGCACCGAGTTTAAAAAACCAATTGCAGCACATACGCAAACGGCTTTTGATGAGGTAAATAAGAAGGTACAGCAATTTGCAGGGCCGATTATTCTCGATTCGTGCTGTGGTGTGGGCGAGAGTACAGCTAACCTTGCACGAAAGCATCCTGAAGCCTTGGTCATTGGTATTGATAAGTCGGCGCACCGTATTGAAAAACACGATGTCGAATACAAACAAACTGAAAATGGCCAGTACTTATTAGTGCGCGCTGATTTAAATGACTTTTGGCGCTTGGTGGTTGAACATCAATGGCAAGTGACACACCATTATTTGCTGTATCCAAACCCTTGGCCGAAAGCGAAGCATCTCGGTAGGCGCTGGCATGGTGCACCGGTATTTCCTTATATAGTGAAAATTGGCGGTCAGCTTGAAGTGAGAAGTAATTGGCAAACGTATGTAGATGAGTTCGCCTTTGCCTTAGGCTTAGCTGGCGTTGATGTGTCTGTTGCGCCTTACAGTGCAGATACTGCAATTACCCCATTTGAGCGTAAATATTGGGCCAGTGGCCAACAAAGCCACCGACTGCAAATTGATCTTAACTCGCTTTAGCGGGAACTTCTTGTTGAGCTAGCGATTTTGCTGGCTCAGCAAAGTAATAGCCTTGCATATACTTAATTCCCGCTTTTGCCAATTTATCTACCACCAATTTATTTTCTACCCCTTCTGCAATAAGTATTAAATTTACCTTATTAGCAAAACTCGCAATATGTTGGATAAATAAGAAAACCTCTTCATCTTTAATGATTTGTGAGACGAGTGAAGCGTCGATCTTAATGCCATCAACCTCTAACTTTAAAATGTTAGATATGTTTGAATAGCCAGTTCCAAAATCGTCGATAAATACTTTGGCTCCATGGCGTTTAACCATGGTAATAAACCCTTTTACTTCATTAAAATTGGCAACAGCTTCGGTTTCAATGAGCTCAAATGTAATATTGTGTGGCGTTGGGTAGCGTTTTAATTCATCGTCAAAAAAAGCGGCAAGGCTTGGGTCGAGCATATCTTGCGCTGTGATATTCATGCTCCAGCAAGTATCTGTTTTTCGAAAGTGATCGACACATTCAAGAAAAATTATGCGTGTTAGCTGTCCATCCATGCGACTGCGATTAACGACGGAAAGAAAGTAGTCTGGCTCGTACAACTTATTATTCATTTCTATGCGAGCAAGCCCCTCATACATCAAAACATCATTGCCATCAGATGTCACGATTGGTTGGAAGAAGGCTTGTACTTGAGAGTTGTTAAATGCATCGCGAACATCTTTCGCTATTTTTATATTATGCTGGTATTGGCTCTTAAGTGCGTTCATGGCATCGGAGTAAAATACTACGTGTTCACGACTACGTTTTGCTTGTTCAACCGCAATGCGTGCATTTTCAATTAGCAGCGTTTTATTGCCAGATGCGATACCCGTGCAAAGTGTTACATAAATAAATGGATCGCATAATATGGGCGTGTTTTTGCTTAGGTTTTCAATTTGTTTTATGCATTCAGTGCGATTGTTATACGATGTTAGTAGCGCGATTTTATTACTAGATAGGCGATACAAGGTGCATTCGCTGGTTTTTAATTTATCTAAGCGAGTCAGTAGTTTATGCATCACGGTATCGCCTATATGTGAACCATAAAAGCTAATAATTTCTTCTAAGTCACTAACTAAAATAATCGCAAGCTGCATGTGCAGTTGCGAAGAATTGTGAAGCTTTCTTTCTAAAGCAATATGATTGGCGTAGCCTGTTGCAGGGTCGCGCGTTAAATTACGTTTTAGAATAAAGATGTAAAAAGCACCTACTAGGGTGGCAATAAAAAAGAAAAAGCAGGCGGTGATAACAGCCTGAGTGACACTGGCTGTGAGTTGTTCATTGAGATCTTTGATGGTGATATCTGCACCAGTTAAATAGGTTCGGCCATCATCACTTTGGAATGGCAAGAAAATGGTGCGGAAATGGCCCCATTGATCTTCACTGTGCTCAAATACGGGGCCTGTAGAATAGAAGGCTTTTTTATTTAATTCTGTTGCTTCAGAGTAGAGGTCGTAAAAGTAGGTTAGTTTATTATTCTTAACATCATCATTGGTATAACTTGATGCTGAAAAATAAACCTGATCGCCTTCTGAAATCATTGCGTAAACATATTCCAGTTCTAGCCGTGTAGCAAATTCAGACAACTGTTTACTTTTCAGAAGGTAGGCCTGCTCATCGATATGTTCAGGACCTGCTATGTTGTTATGATAATCTTCACCAAGAATGAACTTTACACTTTGTGCTGCATTTAATAAGCGTGCGTCGACATCTTGCATGATGTCATTGTAGGTATGAGAGTAAACATAATAAACGTAGCCAGCCAAACTGGCTAAAAAAAGAAAACAGGCAAAAATAATCCAACGAATTCCTTGGTTTGAGTAGTGCATGCAGATCCTTGCTTAACTTATTTTGCTGCAACTGAAAAATACTGCTTTACTGTATAGCGAGCAAAGGGTTATGTTAATTTTAGTACCCAATAGTAGTAAATTTAGTCGGATTTTTACAATACTTGATGGAGATATTGTGCAAATTGCGAGACTTTTTCTTGTAATTGAAGTAGAGTTGACCACCTTTTTTTATGAATATGTTTGAACACTTTTTGGGTAAAGTGAGTAGTATGGTTGATGAAACACGTCAAGCAGTGCGCCCAGCGATAGCGTCTGAAGAAAGCTTAATGCGAATTTTTACGGTGCCAGAAGCGCCGGGCTCGACTTTGGCTAAAATTGAGCAGGAAATTTCGAGTAACCTCGCTGGTTTTCTAAATGAAAACATTGCCGCGGTGGAAAAACCACTGCATGAGATTGAAAAAGATTTTCAGTCGGCAATAATTCCTGAAGAACCTCGCTTTGTTTCAGAACATGCGCAAGAGCTGATGGAAAAGCTGGTTGCACATTCGGTTCATACATCAGCCCCGAGCTTTATTGGTCATATGACATCCGCGTTACCGCATTTTGTTTTACCTCTGTCTAAGTTGATGGTGGGGTTAAACCAAAATTTGGTAAAGATTGAAACATCAAAAGCTTTTACACCGCTTGAACGTCAAGTACTCGGTATGATGCATCATATGGTTTATGGTAAAGACGATACCTTTTACCGTAAGTCGATGCATAATGCTAAAAATGCGTTAGGGGCATTTTGCTCTGGCGGCACAGTTGCAAACATTTCTGCACTTTGGGTTGCTCGAAACAAGTTACTTAAACCTGATGGCGATTTTACGGGTATTAATAGCGATGGTTTAGTTGCTGCAATGATGCATTATGGCTACAAAGGTTTAGCTATTTTAGTGTCTGAGCGAGGCCATTACTCTCTTGGTAAAGCAGCTGACGTTTTGGGTATTGGTCGCAGTAATATCGTATCGATTGAAACTGATGAAAACAATCGAGTAAATGTTGCTAAAATGCGTGAAAAGGCGAAAGAATTGGCCGATAAAGGCATTAAGGTGATGGCAATCGTTGGTGTTGCTGGAACCACTGAAACAGGCAATATTGACCCATTACATGAATTAGCTGACTTAGCAGAGGAAATTAAGTGTCATTTCCATATTGATGCTGCTTGGGGTGGTGCGACATTACTCTCTAATAATGCTAGAAGTTTACTTGCAGGGTGTGAGCGAGCGGATTCAATCACCATCGATGCACATAAACAAATGTATGTCCCAATGGGGGCTGGCATTGTACTTTTCAAAGAGCCAGACACAGTTAATGTCGTTGAGCATCATGCTGAATATATTCTACGTAAAGGTTCAAAAGATTTAGGTTCGCATACGCTTGAAGGCAGTCGTCCTGGTATGGCGATGCTAGTGCATGCCTGTTTATCAATTATTGGTCGTAAAGGCTATGAAATGTTGATTGATAAAAGCCTCGAAAAAGCCCGCTATTTTGCCGAACTTATCAAGCAAACAGAGGACTTTGAGTTAGTTACTGAGCCTGAGCTTTGCTTGTTAACGTATCGCTATGTACCTGAAAAAATTAAAGAGGTGCTTAAAACAGCTGATGAGCAAACCAAACTCGATATTTACGCAGCTTTAAACCGCTTTACAGCAAGTATGCAAAAACGACAGCGTGAAGCAGGGCGCTCGTTTGTATCACGTACACGGTTAACGCCATATCAGTACGATAATTTACCCACTGTGGTATTTCGCGTTGTGCTTGCGAATCCGTTGACTTCAAATCAAATTTTGCATGATATTTTGGCAGAGCAACGCGTTTTAGCTGAGAAAGATCCGATCTTTAAAAAGTATTTAGCAAAGTATCTTTAATTTGGAAAGGTCTAAGATTTAAGAATGGGGAGCAGGTGCTCCCCATTTTAATTTAGGCTTCAGTTTCAATATCGACGATTAAATCTGACGTAATTGACTCTAATGCTTCAACCACATCATCTTTACTTAACCCTGATGGGAGTTCTACACGAGCTTCAGCATTAAATAAAGGTACTCCCCAATTTGGTGCACTTTGCTGTTTAGAGGTGAAGTGTACAATTGACGCGCCTTTATGGCGAAGCACGCTAGAAAGCTCTTGCACAATACCGGGCCTATCATTGCTAGTGATAACAAAATTTAGCAGTTGGTTGGTGTCTGTGACTTCTTCTTTGCCCGCTTCAATTTTTACATCTAAATCAGGAATAGCTTGAATTGCACTTTCAAGTGCTGATAAATGCTCTTCGGCCACTTCGAGCTGTAATATACCGGCAAAATGCCCGCATAAGTGACTTAAATTACTGGCAAGCCAGTTACCATGGTTTGCAAGCACCGCTGAGGATAGTTCATCTACTAGACCTGAGCGGTCAGGACCAATAATTGTTAATACTAACTGCTTCATATATATGTCTCTTATTCTAATTAGCGCAACCCACACCACAGAAAGTTAAGGAATAATTGTTAGCTAATTCAAGGGATTAAATAAAATTGTGGCGTGGATTAAGTATTGTTTATTGGATGTCTTTTGTCCAATTTATTTTGTCAAATTTTGTTAATGTTACACTTGTAACTTTTCGGTAATAAAAACGAAATATTACACTGGTTGTAACATTTCTGTCATCTTGACAAAATATAATGCACGCCAACTAAAACTTAATTCTATCTTTAAAGGGCAAGTGGATGAGTTCCAATCCGCCAAGTGTTGATTTCAACACTAATAGAAACAGACTGATCAAAGATAAATTAGCTAAATACAGCATTACAGCAGGTGGTACATTAGTGCTGGTTGCGTTGTTGCTAATCTTCTTTTATCTATTGTATGTAGTTCAGCCAATTTTCGCTTCTGCACAAGTTGAAGTGAGAAATCAATTCACACTACCAGCAAACCAAGAATACATTGCAGGTGGCATGGAAGAGCAAGGCGAAATTGCTTATTTATTCACGCCAACGGGTGAATTAAGTTACTACCAAATCAAGGGTGAAAAATTTGGCGATAAACTGAAAAATTTCGCTGTTGAGTTTGATGCCCCAGTGACTAGTTTTGCACGCACCGCGCCTCATCAAGGCATGTATGCATATGGCTTAGAAAATGGTGCCATCAAAGTTGTTGAGCCTAAGTTTGAAGTCGGTTTTGCCAATGACAAACGCACAATTAACCCAAGCATCGCCTATCCAATAGGTGAAGATGAAATCGTTATTGATGATGAAGGTGCTTCAATTCGTCAATTTGCTTTTAGCTATGATGTTGAAGATAGCCGTCTTGGTGTGTTGGCCGTGACTGGAGATAAACGTTTATTATTTAGCATGTTATCAGCTGAAGAAAACATGTTTTCTGGTGAAATGGAATGGTCAAGCGAAGTTACTGAAATCCCGGTAGAAGGCAAGATTGATGAATTGCTTATCTCTCCTGATTTTAGTCGTGCATTTGTACGTGTTGCTAACAAAGTTTATATTTATAACACCCGTGATATTGAAGATATCACGCAAATTCAAGTCCTTGCAGCAAACCAAGAAAACGCTAATTTAGTGAAAATGCAGCTACTTTCAGGCGCTAACTCATTAATGTTAGTAAATGATAACGGTGAAATCTCACAATGGTTTGAAATCAATAGTGAGCAAGGCCGTAAATTTGCAAAAATCCGCGCATTTGCAAGCAATGATAGCAATATTTCAGGTTTGTACAGTGAGTTCTACCGCCGTACCTTCTTCAGCACGAATACGCAAGGTGAGTTATCGCTTTATTACACAACTAGTGAGAGCGAACTTTGGTCAGGCAAAGTAAGTGATGCTGGCATCGATTTCTTCTCTATCTCACCACGTTCAAATGCAGCATTAATGCTTTCTGGTAATAAACTTATCGTTATCGATATTGAAAATGAGCACCCAGAAGTGTCTTGGTCTGCGCTTTGGCAAGAAGTGTGGTACGAAGGTTATCCTGAGCCTGCATATATCTGGCAGTCGACCTCAGCGAGTGATGACTTTGAATCAAAACTATCTCTCGTACCAATCTCATTTGGTACCATTAAAGCGGCAATGTACGCGATGCTATTCGCTGTGCCAATTGCGTTATCTGCTGCAATTTACACGGCGTATTTTATGTCGCCAGAGTTGCGTCGCTTTGTGAAGCCAACCGTTGAAATTATGGAAGCATTGCCTACGGTAATTCTAGGTTTCTTAGCAGGTCTTTGGTTGGCACCACTCATTGAATCTCACTTACCTGCAATTATGTTGATTCTGTTGTTAACGCCAGTAGCCATCTTATTAACGGCATTTTTCTGGCAAAATTTACCAGAATCAATTCGCCACAGAATCCCTGATGGTAGCCACGCAGTTTTATTAATCCCAGTTGTATTATTAGCAGGCTACATTGCATTTGCACTAAGCCCTGCAGTAGAGCTTTGGGTGTTTGATGGTGATGTGCGTCGTTATATTACTAATGAATTAGGCATTGATTTTGACCAGCGAAACTCGCTTGTTGTGGGCATTGCAATGGGCTTTGCGGTAATACCAACCATTTTCTCAATTGCTGAAGATGCGGTATTCAGTGTACCTAAACACTTATCAAATGGTTCACTAGCACTAGGTGCTACACAGTGGCAAACACTTGTACGTGTTGTATTACTAACGGCAAGTCCAGGTATTTTTTCTGCGGTAATGATGGGCTTAGGTCGTGCCGTGGGTGAAACCATGATCGTATTAATGGCGACGGGTAACACACCAATTATGGACTGGAGTATCTTCCAAGGTATGCGTACCTTAGCAGCTAACATTGCAGTAGAAATGCCAGAATCAGAGGTAGGTAGTACTCACTATCGTATTCTATTCTTAGCGGCGTTTGTGTTGTTTATTTTCACCTTTGTCTTTAACACGATTGCTGAGTTTGTTCGTCAGCGTTTACGTGAAAAGTATAGTTCACTGTAAGGTTAGGAGATTTAATAAATGAAGCAGTGGTTTAAATCTGGCTCACCTTGGATTTGGATGACAGGTGGTGCTGTAAGTATCAGTTTGATTTCTGTAATTGGCTTACTAGCGATGATTGCAGGTCGTGGTTTAGGTTTCTTTTGGCCAGCCGAAGTAACGCAGTTTGAAATGCATCGTGGTGATGTGAAAGAAACGGTTATTGGTGAAATTTACGACCGTGAAATGGTGCCTGTAGAACGTTTACAAGCAGCAAATATTGATTTGCACGGTTTTACTGGCGAAGAAGTTGAGCGATTACTGATTAAAACTGGTAACCGTGAATATGTAGACTTGGATTTCCGTTGGATTTTATCAACCGATATCGTTGAACAATCTACACCGAGTCAACTAGCTGTGTTCGAACGTAGCAAAAACGGTAACTTCTACGGTTACATTGAAAGTGTTATCAAAGATGGTAAAGCGGTTGATGAAGCGCAAAAGTTAACTGTACTTGAAGAGTTAGTAGAGCGTGCCGTTGAACTTAATGAATCTGCACTTGATCTGCAAAATGGTCCAATTGGCCATATTAACTATGACTTAGAGCGTTTGCGTTTAAAAGAAAAAGCACTTGATCTTAAAGGCGAACTAACGCACGAAAAAGTGGCGGAATTTGAAGCTCAACGTAAAGAGTACCGCGAACAATACCTTGTGCTAGAAAAAGAGCTGTTTAAGTTCCGTGATGCAGCAAAGCGTGACCAAGTGATTGTTAAAGATATGCGCGGCGAATTAGTTACTATCCCACTTTACCAAGTGCTTGATGTAACATTACCAAATGATATGGGTTTAATGGCTAAAATAGGTCATTACTTTAAGCAGATTGGTAAATTTGTTAGCGATGACCCTCGTGAAGCAAACACGGAAGGTGGGGTGTTCCCTGCAATTTTCGGTACTGTATTCATGGTTATGCTAATGGCTGTTATCGTGACGCCATTTGGTGTAGTTGCTGCAATTTACTTACACGAATACGCTGCGAAAAACTCTATTACCAAAATGATCCGCATCGCGGTAATTAACCTTGCGGGTGTGCCTTCGATTGTTTACGGTGTATTTGGTTTAGGTTTCTTTGTATACATGCTTGGTGGCAGCATTGACCAATTATTCTACCCTGAAGCATTACCAGGCCCTACGTTTGGTACACCAGGTGTTATTTGGTCAGCACTAACGCTTGCGATTTTGACTCTACCGGTAGTTATTGTATCAACAGAAGAAGGTTTATCACGTATTCCAAGTTCTGTGCGCCAAGGTTCATTAGCACTTGGTGCAACTAAAGCGGAAACTATTTGGCGTATCATTGTACCGATGGCAAGCCCTGCTATTATGACAGGTTTAATTCTTGCTGTTGCACGTGCAGCTGGTGAAGTAGCACCGCTGATGCTTGTTGGTGTAGTTAAAATGGCGCCAACGCTACCAGTTGATATGAACTTCCCGTTTGTACACTTAGATAGAAAATTTATGCACTTAGGTTTCCACATTTATGATGTTGGTTTCCAAAGCCCTAATGTTGAAGCGGCACGTCCGCTGGTATATGCCACTGCATTTTTACTTGTGGCAGTTATTGTGGCACTGAATATCACTGCAATTGGTATTCGTAACCACTTACGTGAAAAATTCAGGTCGTTAGAACACTAATTGTTCTGCGGTGATAAAAGTTTAATAGGTTTAGTAAAAATGATTACTGTTGCTCCAGAAATGAATCAATCTGCAACTAGCTTACAGCTTGATTTAGAAAACTTATCGGCAGAACAAACTGCTCTTGAAATTAAAGATTTAGATCTTTACTACGGTGATAAACAAGCGCTGAGCAATATCAGCATGAAAATCCCAAAGGGTCAGGTAACGGCATTTATCGGCCCATCTGGTTGTGGTAAGTCAACGCTACTACGTTGTATTAACCGCATGAATGACTTAGTTGATACCTGTCGTATCGACGGTCAAATTCTGCTTCACAACCAAAACATTTATGATAAAAGTGTTGACGTTGCAGCACTACGTCGTAACGTAGGTATGGTATTCCAGCGTCCAAATCCATTTCCTAAATCAATTTATGAAAATGTGGTTTATGGTTTACGACTTCAAGGTATTAAAGATAAGCGTAAATTAGATGAAGTTGTTGAGGCATCATTACGTGGCGCAGCATTATGGGAAGAAGTAAAAGATCGCTTACATGACAGTGCTTTTGGTCTGTCAGGTGGTCAGCAGCAGCGTTTGGTTATTGCACGTGCCATTGCGATTGAGCCTGAGGTGTTACTGCTTGATGAACCAACATCAGCACTTGATCCAATCTCGACGTTAGTAATCGAAGAACTAATCAACGATTTAAAAAATAAGTATACTGTTGTTATTGTTACACACAACATGCAACAGGCAGCACGTGTGTCGGATCAAACAGCGTTTATGTATATGGGTGAGCTAATTGAATACTCAGATACTAATACTCTGTTTACCACACCGAAGAAAAAGAAAACAGAAGACTACATTACAGGTCGTTACGGGTAAGGATTAAAGTTATGGATCATAATATCTCAAAACATATTTCAGGTAACTTTAACCAAGAGCTTGAAAACGTTCGCAATCATGTACTTGCAATGGGTGGTTTAGTTGAGCAGCAATTAAACTCTGCACTTGATGCGGTAAACGATAGTAATGCTGAATTGGCAAAAAAAGTTGAAATTGGCGACTACAAAGTAAATGCGATGGAAGTGAGCATTGATGAAGAATGTACACGCATTATCGCAAAGCGTCAGCCAGCAGCAAGCGATCTACGCTTGGTTGTTGCGATTGCAAAAACCATTGCGGATTTAGAACGCATTGGTGATGAAGCGCGTCGCATCGCAAAGGTAGCGCTTGAATCTACTGCAAAAGATCAACAGGGTCTATTAGGTAACATTGACAATATGGGGCGTCATGTATCGCAAATGTTGCACGATGTGCTTGACGCATTTGCCCGAATGGATGCAGAAGCTGCTTTCCAAGTACATAAAGAAGATGCCAAAGTTGACCGTGAATATGAAGCGCTTACACGCCAGATTATGACGTATATGATGGAAGATCCGCGCTCAATTCCTAAAGTAATGGACTTAGTATGGTCAGTTCGTTCACTTGAGCGCATTGGTGACCGTTGCCAAAATATTGCTGAATATGTAATTTACTTTGTTAAAGGAAAAGATATTCGTCATATTGCACAAGATGATATTGAACGCGATATTATTGGAAACTAAGAAAAAATAGTTTTAAGAAAAGGGTAAAAGCGGTTTCGCTTTTACCCTTTTTTGCTTTGAAGTTCACAACAATTTTAGTCTATTAACTAGCGTAAATTTAATTGTTTGATAATCTAAATTAAGGAATTTCAACTTACTGTAATACTTGTATGTTAAAGCCTTTCCTCGGTTGGCTGATTCCTGTAAAATTTGTGCGCTTTTAAAATTTAAGGGTCAATTATGGCTAGTAATGCATTTTTAGGGGTTTTTGCTAAATCTCCTATCAAACCAATTGAAGAACATATTAAAATTGTTCATCAAGCCAGTGCTTTGTTAACGTCTTTCTTTGAACATGCGTTTAATAAAGAGTGGGAACAAGCATCTGAGATCCGCATTAATATTCGCGACTTAGAACGCAAGGCGGATGTGCTTAAACGTGATATTCGCTTGCAACTACCGCGCGGATTATTCCTTCCTGTTGAGCGTACAGACCTTCTGGAACTGATCACTCAACAAGATAAAATTGCTAACAAAGCTAAGGACATAGCAGGCCGTGTATTAGGTCGTGAAATGGAAATTCCTGAGCAAATTCAAGCTGATTTTATTACTTACCTAAATCGTTGTATTGACGCGACGAAACAAGCTTCTAAAGCCATCAATGAACTCGATGAGTTACTAGAAACAGGTTTCCGTGGCCGTGAAGTAACGTTAGTTGAAAATATGCTAGAAGAACTCGACGCAATTGAGCGTGATACTGATGAAATGCAAATTACATTGCGCCGTCAGTTGCGTGAAATCGAAAATGAATTAAACCCAATCGATGTGATGTTCTTATACAAGATCCTTGAGTGGGTGGGTGATTTAGCAGATATCGCTGAGCGTGTAGGTTCACGTTTAGAGCTAATGCTAGCACGTTAATTAAACTAATTTAAAAAGTTAAGTTAAAGGTTACTTGATGGATATTATTGCAAATTACGGCTCCACTTTGGTGATTATTGCGGCCGTAGTGGGATTTATCATGGCTTATGGTATTGGTGCGAACGACGTTGCCAATGCGATGGGTACATCGGTTGGCTCTAAAGCGCTAACCATTAAGCAAGCGATTATTATCGCGATGATTTTTGAGTTTGCAGGTGCTTACCTTGCTGGTGGTGAAGTAACATCAACCATTCGTAAAGGTATCATTGACTCTTCAGCCTTTGTTGCTATTCCAGAATCACTGGTTATAGGTATGATTTCAGCGCTGTTAGCTGCAGGTGTATGGCTATTAGTGGCGTCATACCTTGGTTGGCCAGTATCTACTACACACTCAATTATTGGTGCGATTGTAGGTTTTGCACTCGTTGCTGTAGGCACAGAGGCAATCCAATGGGGAAAAGTAGCGGGTATCGTAGGTAGTTGGATTGTAACACCTGCTATCTCAGGCTTTATTGCATACCTTATTTTTATGAGTGCACAAAAACTAATTTTTGATACTGACTCACCACTTAATAATGCGAAACGTTATGTGCCTATTTATATGGGTCTTGCAGCATTTGTTATGGCGTTAGTTACTATCAAGAAAGGTTTAAAGCACGTTGGTTTAGAGCTAGGTACTGTTGAAGGTTACAGCATTGCAATTGGCGCAGCTGTGGCTGTGGCAATATTAGGTAAAGTATTAATTGCACGCCTAAAAATGGACCCTGCAGCTGACAAAGAAATGCAATTCAACAATGTTGAAAAGGTATTCGCAATTCTAATGATTGTAACTGCATGTTGTATGGCATTTGCGCACGGTTCAAACGATGTTGCAAACGCGATTGGTCCTCTAGCTGCGGTAGTAAGCATTGTTCAGCATGATGGTGAAATCGTTAAGAAATCAGCGCTAGTATGGTGGATTTTACCGCTTGGTGGTTTAGGTATTGTTATTGGTTTAGCTATCCTTGGTAAGAAAGTAATTAAAACCATTGGTGAAGGTATCACACACCTTACGCCAAGCCGCGGTTTTGCTGCAGAATTAGCTGCCGCATCAACGGTTGTTATTGCTTCAGGTACAGGTTTACCAATCTCAACAACACAAACGCTAGTAGGTGCAGTACTGGGTGTAGGTATGGCACGCGGTATTGCAGCACTTAACTTAGGTGTTGTAAGAAATATCGTTGTTTCTTGGGTTATTACCTTGCCAGTGGGCGCGGTATTAGCTATTGTTATCTACTATGTATTGGCGGCTATTTTTGGCCTTCAAGTGTAAAGACTTTTAGCTTGAAAAGACCCCATGTGCGAACACGCAATGGGGTCTTTTTTTGTCCTAAATTTAATTAGTTTATTAAATTAACCCGAGTTCAGGTTAAATTACAAAGACATATTTGATTTTCGGATGTTAATTTGTTTTTATCGTGATTAATTCGAATTTAATCGGTTATAACGATGAAAAACCTGCCAAGTATCAAACAACTTCAATATTTACTCGCGGTGCATCAGCACCAACATTTTGGCCGTGCTGCTGAGGCATGTTTTATTGGTCAATCAACGCTCAGTAGTGCAATTCAAAACCTAGAAGAAACACTAGGTTGCCAGCTAATTGAGCGTGAAAATCGCAGCATTATGTTTACCGCAATTGGTGAGGAAGTTGTTGAACGAGCGCGAAAAATTATTGACGATACCATCAGCGTAAAAGAGCTCACAAAAAGCTTTCTTAACCCGCTGCAAGGCCAATTAACCATCGGTATTATTCCAACGGTAGCAAGCTTTATTGCCGCCGACCTTTATCATTTATGTGCCACAGAGTTTCCCGAACTAGAGTTAGTGTTAATAGAAGACACCAGTGATAACTTGCTGGATAAGTTAGAGAAAGGACAGGTTGATGTCGCGTTACTCGCATTGCCTTATAACACTAAAAAGTTCCATACCCATATCTTGGCGCAAGACCCGTTTAATATGGTAATGCATCAGGATTATGATGTTGCAAAAGGCATTACAGATTTTAATTTGTTACCACCTGCCTCCGTGTTTTTATTAGAGCGAGAACACTGCTTAACCGATCATGCGTTGAGTGCCTGTCATTTAAGTAAAAGTGAGTGTATCAATCCATTTGAAGCTGCGAGCTTACACACTTTACTCAGTATGGTTGAAAGGCAATTAGGTGTGACCTTCTTGCCGCAGATGGCAATTAATGCCGGTATTCTTGCCCATAAGCCTATGGTGTTTAATGCCGCTCAAGATACCGCGTATCGTGACATTGGTATTCTTTGGCGCAAAACGTCAGGGCGTATTCGTGACTTCCGTTTGTTGTGCGACAAGTTAAAGCCTTTCTTTGCTGAAAAATGTGCTCGTTAAAAAAAGATTCAAAAATTTAAAACTTTTTTCGAACAGTACTCGACTACTTAAACAGAGAAACAATTAGCTGGGGAATATGTGTTCTTTCAAAGCGAAAAAGGGTTAATAAAAAAAGCGCAGCAAGGTGACAAGCGTGCATGGCTTTCATTAGTTAAGCAATACGAGAAACCGATTTATCACACTTGTTTGCGTATGGTAAGTAACCCAGATGATGCACTCGAAATTATGCAAGAGAGCTTTATGAGTATTTATCGTTCATTGGATAAATACCGTTTTGAGTCGAGTTTTAAAACATGGGCGATTGCGATTACTAACCGACGTTGCGTTGAGTTTTATCGTGCTAAAAAAGTGCTTGATGAAGAAAAGCAAGAGATGCTTATCGCAGAAACACAAGAGCCTGAATCAGCAGATTTCATGGTGTTTATGGCACAGCAAAATAAGCAGGTTTTGCAATTATTAAATGGTTTACCTTGGGTGCAAAAAGAAGTGGTTGAATTAAAGTTTTTCCAACAATTTACCTTTGAGCAAATAGCAGAGCAGTTAGGTGTATCAACCAATACAGTAAAATCCCGTTTATATTCCGCATTGTCGAAACTGCGTCAAGATTTGGAGGTGCTAAATGGCTAATCTCGATATTATTTTCCAAAAGTGGCTTGAAAGTGGACAGCTTTCAGCAGAAGAGAAAAGCTTGTTAGAACAAGATGCTGTTTACGCTGAATTACTGGCAAATAGCCAACAGTGGCAAACGCTCGCAAATGAGTATCAAGAAACACCCGTACCGAACTGGCAAAGGGAAGCAACGTGGTTTGAAAAGCCAAAGCCTGCATCAATCAGTAGCCGATTTGTTACATGGTTTGCCCCAGTTGCGTTTGCCTGTTCGTTTGTAATGTGCTCATTAGTCTTTTTTAGAGCCGAAATTAGTTACTCAGATGAAGGCTTTGCAATTAACTTTCATGAGTCAGAAGACGCACCTGCGGTTACTTACGAGCAATTACGCACACTGCTTGCAGAGCAACAAAAGTCAAACGCTGAGGCGACCTATGCTCTCGTTAAAGAAGCAATTGACCAAGGGCGACTTGAGCGCAAGGAAGATATCGGAGCATTAGTTGCTGATTTGAACCAAATTCGTAAACAGGATCAGGCGTTAATTCGTCTGCAACTCAATGAACTGGCACAACAGGTTGAACATCAGCCTAAGTCATCAATTGCCAAAAACCAATTATGGGAGAATTAATTATGAAAACGAACGCACGTTTTTTGATTCCATTAACGTTATTAACCTCACAAGCGGTATTGGCTGCGCCTGAAAGTGATGTAATAAGTAAAAATCAAAGAGAAATTAGCATAATGAGCAATATCCTTAAAGCATCGATTGATGCTGAAAAAGGGATTCGCATTAGGCAAATTAAAGGCGCTTATTTAGCTGAACAAGGTTATGTTTTTAATATTAGCGCAAAAGGTATTTCAGGTAGTTTTGGCGGGTGGCGACAATTTTTTACCGAGCCGGATTTAGATTTTGAAGATGATGAAGTTGTCATTCGCGCCACAGAAATGACTGTCGAGTTAGCGAATGAAACATATCAAAATGCCATGGAGGCACTAAGAGAATCTTCAGAAAGAATGCGTGAATTTGCAGAGCAAGAACGAGAGATTGAGTTCCAAATCAGGGAAGTAGAGCGCGCGCGTCGCGATTTAAACCTTGAGCGAAGACATACGCAAAAAGAGCAAGAAGATAAATCGGTTAAAAAGGAAATCGCTAAGCTTGAAGCCAAAATAGCTAAGTTGGAAAAAGAAAAAGCAGAAGTACGTGATAAGCGTGACGATGCCAAAGATAAGATTAAATCAACCACAAAGGAAAAACAGCAACAAGCTGCTGAAGTACGCAAGCAAAATATTCTTGTAGTCAGTAACACACTTGCTCAAACTTTGTGTGATTATGGCGCTGGATTAAAAGGACTTAACAAAAATCAGTATGTAAATTTTATTATTGATAATGCGACCGGCAATAAAGAAGATTTAGTCTTTGTGTTTAATAAAGCGCAAATCAATAAATGTGTTGTGGGTGATATGGATGCAAAAAAACTCCTGGCAAGTGCTAAGAGTTATACATTCTAAATCGCAAAGTCTCCAAAAACGCGATGGAAAAAACAAAAAAGCCGCTTAACTTGCGGCTTTTGAATTTAATAAAGTGTCTGCTTTGACGTTGGGTAAAAAGAGCAGATAAACAAGTACAACTAGATTGAAATAAGGAATTGCTCCTAATACTGCAAATATTACTTTTGGGTAACCTTTCTCTGTGGCTTTTAGATAACAAAAGTAGCAAATCAGGACATTTGCGAACAGCAATAAAAAAATAAATAGTGCCATAGTCCCTCCCGTTTTAACTTCACGCATTCAACTCATTTGAATGGCTTTATTGTATGTCCATATGGGATTAGTTTAGCCTATTGTTTATCCGCTTTCCTATTGTTTTGTTAATTTAGTTTGTAAAAATTGTTAAGCAATTGAGTTTGTTGATATGTTTTTTTGTTTTCGGATTTCTGGCGCTGAAATGGGTTTACCAATGAAGTATCCTTGCGCATAGTCTACGCCAATTTCCTCAAGTAATTCAAAGGTTTCTTGGTCTTCAACGTATTCGGCAACACAGGTTTTTCCAAGTGAATGGCTAATGTCTTTTATCGCATTTACCAAAGCTTTATCAATGCTGTCTTGGGTCATATCTTTAACAAATGAGCCATCAATTTTAACTTGATTTGCAGGTAGTTGTTTTAAGTAGCTAAAGGTACTAAATCCAGTGCCAAAGTCATCAATGGAAAACTGACATCCTATTTTTTGTAGTTGTGTGATCATCGCAGTAGTTGCCACTAAATTGCTAATACTGGCTGATTCGGTAATTTCAAAAGTAAGCCTTTCTGGGCTTACATTATGCAACTTCAAACTTTCTGCAATTATATTTAATAGGTTGGCGTTATTAAATGCTTGAGCAGATAGATTAATTGCAACACGATTAAGTTCTGGGTATTCACCTAACAGTGCAATCGTTTTTTCAATGACATTTTGGTCAAGTAAATCAATATCTGTCACCAGTTCAAGTGAAGGGATGAATTGATTTGGGTAGATAATCTCGTCATTAACAATCAAGCGAACAAGCGCTTCGTAATAACTGACTTTCTGTTCTTTGTAGCACCAAATTGGCTGAAAATGCATGGTTAAGCTTTGCGCTTTCAATGCTTCTTTAATGCTGTGTGCCCATGTAATACCCGACAACAGTTGCTTAGTGTTGGCGTCTGATTCTGAATAGCAATGAACAATGTTACGACCACGGCTTTTGGCCACATAGAGCGCAATATCAGCTTGTTTTAAACACTCACTGGCGTCACAGTTTTTACTATTAATTTGCGTTAAACCTATTGAGCAGCTAATAGAGTAATTTTGATCACCAAAGCGAAAGCTTTGGTTTTCAATGGTTTGACATAAGCTTTCACCGATCATATGGGCATCGAGTAAATCGGTATTTTCTAAAATAATGGCAAACTCATCGCCACCTAATCGACAGACTAATGCATCACCTGAGACGCACTGCTCAAATAGCTTAGCAACTTTTTTAAGAACTTTATCGCCTTGTTGATGGCCTTGCGAATCATTAATAATTTTGAAGTGATCTAAGTCGATATACAGTAGCGCATGCTCTTGTTTATCAGCAACTTTTTTACAAAAATGATTGAGTTGTTGATCGAAAAAATAGCGGTTGTGTAAGTTAGTTAATGTATCGTGATGCGCTAAATGTTGTAGGCTGAATTCAGCTTGCTTGCGTTCATCAATATTATCAATACTTAGGGTAATGTTACTTTTTACATGCGCTTCTTTTATCGACTGTAATTTACATTCAATCCAGATCTGATGTCCTGATTTATGATTAATTTGCAGTTCTGCTTTATTCTTGCTGCCAGGTATTACCTTAATTGATGTAATGAGTTCATTTAATTTGATAGCATCTTTTTCGGAAAAAAAGCTTGCGAGGGGTTTTCCAATACTCGACTGAAGCCCATTACCAGTGAGCGCTTCCCATGCCGGGTTCAAAAAGCAAATATTCTGAGCTTGGTCAATTTCAATTACCGCAGTATTTAGGTGCATTAAAATACGCTGGTGTGCCGAGAATAAATCCTTATATCCTTGTTGGCTTTTACTGAGTAATTCAACTTTTTCAGCGAAATCATCATAGCTCACCATAAAATCTTCGCGTCGCGCCGCCTGTTCGCACACTTTATTGATAATATTATGATTGAATGGCAACCGAATAAAGTCAGTGACACCAAGTAAAAGTAATCGCTCTGCGAAGTCAGCATCTTGGCTATCAATTATGGTGACAACTGCTTGATTAGGGCGATGAATTCTGAGCTCTTGCAAAAAGCGATTAACACGGTCAAAGCTACCATGTGTTGCATCAATCAATACAATGGCATATTTATATTGTTGGATTAGGGTTTGGGCATTTGCACAGTTATCTACGGTGGTAATCGAAAAACCTAATTCTAAATCGTGAGTAATCTGTGCCGCGCGTTCTTCGTTTGACTCGACCAGCAGTAGGGGTAGACGACTGCTTTTGTCCATGTGTTCAGAAAGAATATTAGCCAATAAATGAGGAAGCGTTTTTAATTTATCGTGCTGTAAAATTGCATCAATGCCATAAGCACGGGCTGTTGTTTCGGCAATTCGTTCGCAATAAGTTGGAGGGATTAAAACGATCGGTGTATTTTTTGCTGAGGCCAGTAATCCTGAACGTACCATGCGTGAAAAACGCCAGCCATCTATTTCACCAATCGCTAAGTCGGTAATTATCAGATTTACAGGCTGTTTTTTTAATAGATCGAGGGCTTCGAGGCTATTATTTTTAAGCTCAATATCAAAAACATCGACATCTTTTAACGCATCAACTAGTTGGGTTGATAGCTTAATATCTGGCGTAACTACCAGTAATTTAAGCTTATTCGACATTGAAACTGTACCTCTAAATCAGTTCACCGCTCCATGGTAATGTTGATTTTCAAATGCCAGAAGATACCGAGTTTAGGGGTTTAACTCAAGTAAAAATGGCAATTTCAATTTGGTCAAAAATCTATCTCTTTTAATACAGTAGGTTATATTTTGTGCTGCCTGTTTTCCTTGATTTAAATCACTACTAACACTAGAATCGGCGCGACTTTAACCAAGTATCCCCTGAGTACTGACAACCAAGTGAGAATACTAGATGCGTGTTGCTGATTTTAACTTTGAATTACCTGATGAACTAATTGCTCGCTTTCCAATGGAAGAGCGCACAGCAAGTAGGTTATTAAAACTAGAAGGTAATAGTGGCGAAATTACGCACCATACGTTTGCTGATGTATTGGACTTTGTTAATCCTAACGACCTGATTATTTTTAATAATACGAAAGTTATTCCTGCGCGTATGTTTGGCCAAAAAACATCAGGTGGTAAAGTTGAAGTGTTAGTTGAACGTGTCGTCGATAAACACACAGTGCTTGCGCATGTGCGTGCCAATAAATCTCCTAAAGTAGGTAATGAGCTTATTTTAGAAGGGAGCGCAACTGCGGTAATGCAAGGTCGCCAAGGTGAACTATTTGAACTGAAGTTTGAAGGTGAAGAGGGCGTGCTTGATATTCTAGACCGCATTGGTCATATGCCTCTTCCGCCATACATTGACCGCCCTGATAATGAAAAAGACCGTAACCGCTATCAGACTGTTTATGGTGAAAAGCCTGGGGCGGTTGCTGCGCCAACAGCGGGTTTGCATTTTGATGATTCATTACTTGAAAAATTAAAAGCAAAAGGGGTTGATTTAGGCTTTGTCACTTTGCATGTCGGCGCTGGTACATTCCAACCAGTGCGTGTTGATAAAATTGAAGATCATCATATGCACTCAGAGTACATCGAAGTACCAGAACAAGTGGTTGCTCAAATTAAAGCGTGTCGTGAACGCGGTGGCCGTGTAGTTGCAGTCGGTACCACGTCAATGCGTTCACTTGAGTCAGCAGCGATGAAATCAGATGGTGAGCTTGCCCCGTTTTATGGTGATACGGACATTTTTATCTTTCCAGGTTATGAGTTCCAAGTTGTCGACGCCATGATCACCAACTTCCACTTACCAGAATCAACGCTAATCATGTTGGTAAGTGCCTTTGCGGGTCAAGACAATATTATGAATGCCTATCAAACTGCGATAGCTGAAAAATATCGCTTTTTCTCATATGGCGATGCGATGTTCTTAACGAAAAAAGAGAGTTAATCTACGCGCTATAAATTCTTAGCGATGTAACCCTGTTACATCGCTTTACATGTAAATGTCACTTTCCACTTTTATTTCTGTTATCTCATCCCTATATCCATAGTATTGTGCTGTCAAAGCAGGTAAAATCGACCGATTATTTTACGCTCAGTTGTTAAAGTTGAGCAAAAGTTGGACTGTTTTTCCGGCATTTGAGGTTTTTATGAAATTTGAATTAGACAATACAGATGGCAAAGCGCGTCGCGGCCGTTTGATTTTTGATCGTGGTGTTGTAGAAACACCAGCATTTATGCCTGTGGGTACTTACGGTACCGTTAAAGGTATGACTCCTGAAGAGTTAAAAGGCACGGGTGCTGAAATCTGCCTAGGTAACACCTTTCACTTAATGCTTCGCCCAGGTACTGAAATCATCAAACAGCATGGTGATTTACACGATTTTATGGGTTGGGATAAACCAATTCTTACTGATTCAGGCGGTTTTCAGGTATTCAGCTTAGGTGAAATGCGCAAAATCTCTGAAGAAGGGGTAATGTTCCGCTCACCAGTAAACGGTGAAAAAATCATGCTTTCACCAGAAAAAGCAATGCAAGTACAGCGTGATTTAGGTTCAGACATCGTAATGATTTTTGACGAATGTACGCCGTACCCTGCAACGGAAAAAGAAGCGCGTGATTCAATGGAATTATCGCTGCGCTGGGCTAAACGCTCTAAAGAAGGTCACGGTGATAATCCATCTGCGCTTTTCGGCATTATTCAAGGTGGTATGTATCCAGAGCTGCGTGAAATTTCACAAAAAGGCTTAGAAGAAATCGGTTTTGATGGTTATGCCTTAGGTGGTTTATCGGTGGGTGAGCCAAAAGAAGAAATGATTAAAATTCTTGATCATTGCGCTTACAAAATGCCAGAAGATAAACCGCGTTACCTAATGGGTGTTGGTAAACCTGAAGACCTAGTAGAAGCGGTTCGCCGCGGTATTGATATGTTTGACTGTGTTATGCCAACGCGTAACGCACGAAATGGTCACCTGTTTATCACCACAGGTGTTATCAAAATCCGTAATGCGGTGCATAAAACGGATACGGGACCGCTAGACCCTGAGTGTGATTGCCATACTTGTCAAAACTTCTCTCGCGCTTATTTACATCATTTAGATAAGTGCAATGAAATATTAGGTGCACGTTTAAACACCATTCATAACTTACGTTATTACCAACGTGTAATGGAAGGCCTGCGTAATGCGATTGCAGAAAACAAATTAGATGAGTTTGTTGCTGATTTTTATGCACGACGTGACTTGCCTGTACCCGAATTAAAACAAATTGAAGACTAATAAAATTTAAGAGGAATTAACCATGAGTTTATTTATCTCAAGTGCGCATGCTAGTGCTGGTGCACCACCTGCAGGTGGTGGTATGGAAATGCTAATCATGCTTGGTATTTTCGGTTTAGTATTTTACTTCCTAATCTACCGTCCACAGGCTAAGCGTGTTAAAGAGCATAAAAACCTAATGTCGGCATTGGCAAAAGGTGATGAAGTGCTAACTGCTGGCGGTTTAGTTGGTAAAATCGTGAAAGTATCTGACGACAAAGATTTTGTTGTAGTTGCACTTAACGACCAAGCTAACGTAACTGTGCAAAAAGGTTCAATTTCAGCTGTGCTGCCTAAAGGCACAATGAAAGCACTTTAATCAAAGGAACACGTTGTGATTAATAAGTACCCATTATGGAAGTACTTGATGGTGGTTGCAGTAGTATTGCTCGGTATGCTTTACGCTGCACCAAATATGTACGGTAGCGATCCTGCCGTACAAATTTCAGGTGCGCGGGGCGCAGTGATTGAAACTGCTGACCTCGACAAAGTAAAAGACGTTTTAACGAAAGATGGATTTGATGCTAAATCAATCAAACTAGAAAATGAACAAGTCTTAATTCGTTTTAACGATGTAGAAACCCAATTAAAAGCGAAAGACGTACTAAGCGAAAGCCTAGGCGCTAACTATATCGCCGCGATTAACTCTGCTCCTTCAACGCCAGCATGGCTTGAAAACTTGGGCGGTGCGCCGATGAAGTTAGGTCTAGATTTACGTGGTGGTGTTGAATTTACGATGGAAGTTGATATGCAAACAGCGATCAACAACCAGCTGAAGCAAATGCAACAAGATTTCCGTTCTGACTTACGTGAACAGAAAATTCGCTACCGCAGCATTCGTGAAGTAGCAAATGCAGATCGTGTGCAACTTGTTTTCCGCAATAGCGAAGACAAAGATGCGGCGGAAAGCTATCTGCAAAAGAACAACCCAACGCTTGAGTTTCGTGATGACCGCAGCAATGAGTTGGCGTTTACTGCGCGTTTAACTGAAGCGAAGTTAAAAGAAATTCGTGATTACGCTATTTCTCAGAACTTAATCATTATCCGCAAGCGTATTAATCAAATTGGTGTGGCTGAACCAAACGTTCAACGCCAAGGTAAAGAGCGTATTTTAGTTCAATTACCAGGTATTCAAGACCCTGCACGTGCAAAAGAAATTTTAGGTTCTGCAGCAACGCTTGAACTACGCATGGTTGACCAAGACAACGACGTACGTGACGCGTTAGCAGGCCGTATGCCACCGGGCTCAGAAGTAATCAATGACCAATTCGGTCGCCCTGTACTACTTAAAAAGCGCGTGATGCTTGAAGGTTCTCATATTACCGGCGCACAAGCGGGTTATGACCAATATCAACGTCCACAAGTTAGCTTACAGCTTGATAGCAAAGGCGGCTCAAAAATGGCTGCATTTACTAAAGATGAAGTAGGTAACTTAATGGCGATTGTGTTTATCGAATACCGTCCATCGGGCAAGGTTGATGAAAATGGTAAAGCGCTTCCGCCAATTAAACATGAGGAAGTGATTAACCAAGCAACAATCAACGAACGTTTAGGTCGTCGTTTCCAAATTACCGGTATTGATACACCAGCAAAAGCACAACATTTATCTGAAATGTTGCGTGCCGGTGCACTTGTAGCGCCAATTCAAATTGTTGCTGAAAGTACCATTGGTCCAAGCATGGGTGCAGAAAACGTTGAGAAAGGTATTACAGCAGTAGTACTTGGCTTTATTTTCGTACTGGTATTTATGCTGCTTTACTACAAAGGCTTTGGTTTAATCGCAAATATTGCATTGGGCTTAAACCTTGTGTTGATTGTTGGTGCAATGTCTGTACTTGCAGGTGCAACACTCACCTTACCTGGTATTGCAGGTATTGTACTTACCGTAGGTATGGCAGTTGATGCTAACGTACTTATCTTTGAGCGTATTCGTGAAGAATTAGCCGATGGCCGAAGCCCACAGCAAGCGATTCACCATGGTTATGACAGTGCATTTAGCACCATCTTTGATGCTAATATCACAACCTTAATTGCCGCTGTGATTTTGTATGCTATTGGTACAGGTCCTATTCAAGGATTCGCAATCACTCTTGCTATCGGTATTGTAACGTCAATGTTCACTGCTATTGTTGGTACGCGTGCAATTGTTAACGCGTTACTTGGTGGTAAGCGCATTGAGAAGTTATCTATCTAGGAGAGTGTGATGCAGTTATTAAAGTTAAATGAAACACTTAAGTTTATGTCATTGCGTAAAATCGCAATGACAATTTCAACACTGTTGATCCTAGCTTCATTTGTTTCGTTTTTTACCAAAGGCATGAACTTTGGTTTAGATTTCACCGGTGGTACGACGGTGGAAGTGGGTTTTGAGCAAGCAGCTGATCTTAAAGTTGTGCGTTCAGCGCTTCATGAAAATGGTTTCCCTGATGCTCAGGTGCAGCTGTTTGGTTCGAGTAAAGACGTAAAAATTCGTCTTGAACCGCGTGAAGGCGAAAAGGCTGATATGATCAGTAACCAAGTGCTTGATATTTTAGAGCAAGCCGGTCAACAAGTTGAGATTCGCTCAATTGAATTCGTTGGTCCAAGTGTTGGTGAAGACCTTAAAGAGCAAGGTGGCTTAGCAATGCTAACGGCGCTAATTTGTATCTTGCTTTATGTAGCACTGCGCTTTGAATGGCGTTTTGCGATTGGTGCAGTAGCGGCGCTTGCGCACGATGTGCTGTTAACCGTAGGTCTTTTCTCAATTTTAGGGCTACCGTTTGACTTAACCGTACTTGCGGCGGTACTGGCGGTTATTGGTTATTCACTTAATGATACGATTGTTGTATCTGACCGTATTCGTGAAAACTTCCGTAAAATCCGCATCGACGATACCATTGAAATTGTTGATATTTCACTAACTCAAACGTTAAACCGTACGTTAGTAACATCAATCACAACTATCTTAGTACTTGTTGCACTATTTGTGTGGGGCGGCGAAACTATTCATGGTTTTGCAACAGCACTTCTGTTTGGTGTATTTATTGGTACTTACTCATCTGTATACGTAGCCAGCTCGGTTGCCGTCATGATGGGCATCAGCAAAGAAGATTTGATCCCTGAAGAAGTTGAGAAAGAAGGTGCTGAATTTGACAATATGCCATAATTATTTGGTAATTTTGTAATAATTCTGAAAAAGACCGGTGTTAGAGCTGGTCTTTTTTTTTGTCTTTAGTATTATTACTGAAAATGATAAACATTCTCAAAGGCATTAAGATGAAAAAGTTATCTGTTTTGGTTTCTCTCATGGCCGCATCACTGTTAACAGCATGTGGAGAGAAACAAACAAACGCAGAGGTAGTGGCTGAAGCGCCAGCTATTAACCAAGAGTTAGCTGCTTATAAAGCAGGTGCAAAAGAGCTGGTAGCAATGATAAAAGCTGAAAAGCCTGACGCTGATATTGTTCAAAAATCTGCTGCATTAGTTGCGAATTCAAAACAGATTATTTCGCAGTTTATTGTTAAGCACCCAAAATGTAATGACTATTTAACGGCACTTAATAACGCAGCAGACATTATACCGACACTGCCTTTGGCAGAAATTGAATCAGGTTATCATGAAGATGGTAAACTACCGACCTTTGATGACCCGAACTGTTATCATGCTAAAGACTTGTTAGTGCATCCTGCAACTGTGCAAGCAATGGCAACAATGGGCATCAAAGACAGCGAAATGCGTGCTAGTGCCGAGCTCGAAATCATCGAAGTTATTGCACATTTTTCACAGGTTGAAAAAGCTTTAAACTAAATTAAATTCAAAAGGTTGTGATTTTATATTGAAAAAATTACAACCTTTTCTGATAGTTAGTTTCTGACATATTTTTGTCACTATCAATTGCTATATTCGCCATCCGTAAAGAGGTGAATTATGCAAAACTTGAAACAATCAAACAGCTTAAAAGCAATACTGTCTGAACGCCTGATCACGACGCTGTTCCAACCCATTCTGGATATTGAAAAAGAAACGGTACTTGGCTACGAAGCGCTTTCACGTGGTCCAGAAAACTCAAGTTTATTCAATCCTCTAGCCCTTTTTGAACAAGCCGAAAAAGATGGTTGCCTTTCCGAACTTGAACTCTTGTGTCGTGAAAAAGCCATTGAAAACTTTGTTAATCAAGGCCTGCCTGGCAAGCTTTTTATCAATGTTAGCCCTACGACTTTGCTGCAAGCAACACACCCCAAAGGGGAAACATTACATTTATTAGCAAAACACAACTTGCCAACGTCACGTGTTGTGATTGAAATCACTGAGCGTGAACCACTTTGTGAAAATGATCTGCTGTTTGAAGCAATCAAACATTATCGCGATTTAGGGCTACATATCGCCATTGATGATTTTGGTTCTGGTTATAGTGGTTTAAAACAATGGTCTGAATTAAAACCTGATATTGTAAAGATTGACCGTTACTTTATTGATCACTGTGATAAAAGTGTGGTTAAAAAAGAGTTTTTAAGGTCGATTTTAGAACTTGCAAAAATCACCAATACCCGTGTTATTGCTGAGGGTATCGAGCGCACACAAGAGCTTGAATTATTAAAAAATTTAGGGGTTGAGTTAGCCCAAGGCTTTTTATTAGAGCGACCGTCTATTTCTCCTTGTCAAAGCTTTGATGAATGCATTGCAGCACAAAAGCTTGTTGATATTCCTCGAAATACGCAAAACTATGCTCGCTACATTGGTAATTTACTCATTAGTCAGCAATCAATTTTAGCAACCACAAATTGTGGCAAAGCAAAGCAATACTTTGAGCAGGATAAACAGTTGCAAAGCTTAGTTGTATTGAATCAAGATGACCGTCCGATAGGTATTTTACATCGCGATCAATTGTCGGAAATTTTCTCATCTACTTATGGGGCAGCACTTCATGCTAAGCATTCAGTTACTGAAATTATGGATAGCCAGCCACTAGTTGTGGATCGATTGACAGCGTTAGACTCGGTAAGTCAAAAAATTACGGACTCAGATTTTGATATTCGCCGCTATATTATTGTTACGCAGGAAAGTGTTTATTTAGGTGTGGTGCCCATTCGCGATATTTTAAAACATATTACTGATGAAAAAATTAAAAATGCGCAGCATGCAAACCCTCTGACCATGTTGCCGGGCAATGTGGCAATCAACGACAACATCGAGCGACGTTTAAATGCAAAACAAAACTTTGAACTTGCGTATATCGATTTAAACCACTTTAAACAGTTTAACGACCTTTATGGCTATGCCAGTGGTGATATGGTAATAAAACTACTGGCCGAAATATGTCGTCGTGTGTGCAATCGCAAAGACTGCTTTATCGGGCACATTGGTGGCGATGATTTTATGTTGGTCTGCCCAAGTGGCATTGGGGAATCTTTGTGCCAACAAATTATTACGGAATTTGAATTTGCTGTAAAAGCTTATTTCACACCTGAGCATGTTGCTGCGGGTGGTTATTGGGCTACAAACCGCGAAGGTGAAAAGAAATTTGTACCTCTGCTAACGTTGTCGATAGGCTTAGTAAACCCTGACGTAGAACATTGCGAAAATAGCCATCAAGTTGCTGCACTTGCTACCGATGCAAAAAAAGAAGCAAAGCGCTTTGTTAAAAGTCATCTATTTATTTGTAAACGACGCCGGCCAGCGATGGCAATAGTGCGCTTACCTGTTGCCAAATGACATGCATGGATGAGGTGTAAAACAATTGCTTTACCTCATCAACAAGTTGTTTTAACTTATTATTACTTGAGCATGTAAAGGCAAGTAATATGATTTTATCGCGAGTATCTTGTGTCTCTTTTTTGCTTTTTCTTTTCGCTTATTCCACTGAGGCATTGGAAGTTGTCAAGGTAGCCAAAGAGCAGCGTGAGTTGTATCCTCGTGATCATTATATTGTGAGCTTATTAGAAGAAGCATTGCCTAAAAGTGCTTATAAATTAACGCATGTGCCAGTGCATCCTCACCAGCAGCGTACACTGCTCAAATTAAGCAAAGGCGATGTGGATATTCATTGGGGCATGACAAGCCCTGATCGCGAAACAATTGCAACAGCAATTCATGTGCCTATTTTTAAAGGTTTAATCGGTAAGCGTATAGCTTTAATCCAAGCAAACAGACAGCCCGAGTTTAGCTCTTTAAGTACAGAGCAATTAAAGCAACTTACAGCAATACAAGGACATGATTGGCCAGACACTAAGATACTGGCGCAAAATGATTACCGAGTAAAACCCTCAGCAAATTATCGTGCCATGTTTACAGTGCTTTCACGTGGTCAGGTTGATTATTTTCCCCGCTCTGTCATTGAAATTCAGGATGAGCTCGAGAGATTTAAGCGCTTAGGATTAAGTATTGAGCAGCAACACCTTTTCACTTACCCAGCGGCGTTTTATTTTTTTGTTAATAATGATAAAGCTGAACTAGCCAGTGCGTTAGAAAAGGGCTTAATGAAAATGATAGCTGATGGTCGTTTTGATAAATTGTTTGATGACTACTTTGCTGAGACGCTATCTAAGCTCAAGCTTGAAACAAGGCAATCACATTTACTCGAGAACGATTACTTTCCTAATCGAGCAATATTAGATAACACATTACTGTGGTACAAAAAATAAGGAAGCAATTTGCTTCCTTATTATAAAACCTAATTAAAACCTGCGATTATTTAAGTAATGCATCGCTTAAATGTGGGCGAAGCTCTTTCACAATCGCTTGTGCAAGTTTTGGCGCACCACATACAATATTACCTGACTTATCTTGGTTGTTGCCGCCAGCAAAGTCAGTTACCAAACCACCCGCTTCTTTAACAAGTAGTTGACCTGCAGCTGTATCCCAAGGTTTTAAACCAATTTCGAAGAAGCCATCAACACGGCCCGCAGCAACATATGCTAAATCTAGCGCTGCAGAACCAGCACGACGCATATCAGCTGTGTGAACAAATAACGCACTGAATGCATTCATATATTCTTCAATGTGATGCTTTTGCTTGAATGGGAAGCCTGTCGCTAACACAGTTCCTGACAAGTCAGTAGCTTTATTTACACGAATACGCTTGCTGTTAAGTTGCGCGCCTTGACCACGAGTTGCAGTGAATAGCTCACCACGGATCGGATCGTAAACTACCGCTTGCTCAGTACGGCCTTTAACTTTTAATGCAATTGATACTGCGAAGTGTGGAATGCCCTTGATGAAGTTAGTTGTGCCATCAAGTGGATCGATAACCCAAAGGTAATCAGCGTCGCTGCCAAGTTGTTGACCTAGCTCTTCGCCTACAATGCTATGCTTAGGGTAAGACTTTAAAATCGTGTCGCGAATCATTGCTTCCGCGTCTTTGTCTACGTTAGTTACAAAGTCGTTGCTACCTTTTTGAAGTACTTCAACTTTATCTTTCTCTTCAAATTTCTGAAGAATAACTTTACCTGCATTTCGCGCAGCGCGAACCGCAATGTTTAACATTGGATGCATAGCTTTACCTTTAGGTTTTAAAAGAACTCATTAACTACTAAGTTGTGCCTTAAATTGGTCACCTCTCAGTTCAGCCGCGCTATTTTAGCGACTTTTTTGCTGTTGTAAACCAAAATAATAAATTTAATCTCTGGTTAACAATTAATCAAACTGGTGTGCTAAAAAATCGCTAATCGCAGTGTAATAGTCGAAATTTATTGATGAGTAGGCTAAAATCCGCGCCAGATTAAATTTCAGAGTTTAAAACGTAACATGACGCTAGATAAAATTCGTATTGTACTGGTTAATACTTCGCACACAGGTAACATTGGTTCAGTTGCTCGCGCAATGAAAACAATGGGCTTTAGTAAACTTTATTTAGTTGATCCTGTTAACCCGGTAGATAGTCATGCAAGTGCGTTAGCCGCTGGTGCTACTGATGTACTAGGAAACGCCGTTGTGGTGGATACGTTACAAGAGGCGATTGCAGACTGTAATACGGTAATTGGTACCAGTGCACGTTCACGCACACTATCTTGGCCAATGGTAGACCCAGTAGAATGTGGTGAAAAACTATTAGCTGGCACTGAGCAAGAAGGTGATGTGGCTTTAGTTTTTGGTCGTGAAAATAGTGGCTTAACCAATGAAGAACTTCAGTTATGTAATTATCACGTATGCATTGCTGCCAACCCTGAATACTCATCATTAAATTTAGCGATGGCAGTACAAACGTTATGTTATGAAACGCGTATGCGTTATTTGGCAAAAGTTGACCAGCCTGTTGAGCAAGATGACACGGTTTACCCAAGCTCTGAGCAAATGGAATTATTCTATCAACACCTTGAGAGCACTCTGTCTGAGACGGGTTTTATTATTAAGCAACATCCTGGTCAGGTAATGACTAAATTACGCCGTTTGTTTAACCGTGCACGTCCAGAAGAGCAAGAGCTAAACATCTTACGTGGTATTTTGACGTCAATTGATAAATCAGTTGTGAAAAAAGACAATAGCTAGCCTAAATATAATACTTGACTAATTTACTCAGGTAATTAAACTAATACCTGAGTAAATTACTAGGTTATTACTCGCAGCATGAGAAACAACGCGACTAAAGAATAACCTAAGTGCGTACAATAAATACTTGACTATCTTAGTCAGGTAATTAAAATTCGCACTCTTATTGATTATGGGGGCTTAGCATGAAATTAACGTCGAAAGGTCGATATGCAGTTACTGCATTATTAGACGTTGCGCTTCATACTAAAATTGGCCCAGTTCCCCTTGCTGAAATTTCAGAAAGACAAGATATCTCACTTTCATACCTTGAGCAGTTATTTTCGCGTTTGCGTAAGCAAGACTTAGTGCGCTCTGTTCGTGGTCCAGGTGGTGGTTATTTACTTGGCAAAGAAGCCTCAGACATTTCAGTAGGCGATATAATATCTGCAGTCAATGAATCGGTAGATGCCACTCGTTGTGGTGGTGAAGGCGATTGCCAAAATGGTGTTCGTTGTTTAACGCATTCACTATGGAGTGAGTTAAGTCAGCGCATCGAAGAGTTTTTAAACAGTATTACGTTAGCTGAGCTCGTTGCCAAAAAAGATGTGCAACGCGTTGCCGATCGTCAAGATCAAGCGGTGGAAAAGGCCGTTGAAAAATCACTCAGCCAACTGGAAAATATCAACATTAGTTGCCAAATGTAGCAATTCGGAGCAAGTAAATATGAAGTTACCAATTTATTTAGATTATGCCGCCACAACCCCTGTCGATCCGCGTGTAGCTGAGGCTATGATGCAGTGTTTAACAATGGATGGCAATTTTGGTAACCCTGCTTCTCGTTCACACCGTTTTGGTTGGCAAGCAGAAGAAGCGGTTGACCAAGCACGTCATGATATCGCTGAGTTAATTAACGCAGACCCGCGTGAAATCGTATTTACTTCTGGTGCTACAGAATCAAATAACCTGGCAATTAAAGGTGCTGCAAACTTCTATGCGAAGAAAGGTAAGCACGTAATCACAGTTAAAACTGAACACAAGGCTGTTTTAGACACGTGTCGCGAACTTGAACGTCAAGGTTTTGAAGTAACCTATATGGACGTTGAAGAAAATGGCTTACTAGACCTTAAAAAGCTAGAAGCTGCAATGCGTGATGACACTGTATTAGTAAGTGTAATGCATGTAAACAACGAGCTAGGTGTAGTGCAAGATATCGCGACAATTGGCGAAATGTGTCGCGAACGTAAAATTATGTTCCATGTTGATGGTGCACAAAGTGCAGGTAAAGTAAAAATCGACATGCAAGCACTTAAAGTAGACTTTATGTCTTTCTCTGGCCACAAAGTGTATGGCCCGAAAGGTATTGGTGCACTTTACGTTCGTCGTAAGCCGCGCGCACGTTTAGAAGCGCAAATGCACGGTGGTGGTCATGAACGTGGTATGCGTTCAGGTACATTAGCGACACACCAGATCGTAGGTATGGGTCAGGCGTTCAAAGTTGCAAATGAAGACTTCGATAAAGATCACGCACATATTAGTGCACTACGTAAGCGTTTAATCGACGGCATTATGTCTGATATTGAAGAAGTATACTTCAATGGTACACCTGACCAATCAGTGCCTGGCATTGTGAATATTTCTTTCAACTATGTTGAAGGTGAGTCGCTACTTATGGCGCTTAAAGATATTGCAGTATCATCGGGTTCAGCATGTACATCAGCAAGTTTAGAACCATCTTATGTGTTGCGTGCTCTTGGCCGCAACGACGAATTAGCGCATAGCTCAATTCGTTTTAGTATCGGTCGTTTTACGACTGAAGAAGAGATTGACTACACTGTTCAGCTAATCAAAGACTCAATTGGCCGTTTACGTGAAATGTCTCCTTTATGGGAAATGTTTAAAGACGGTGTTGATTTAGAGTCAGTTGAGTGGACACACCACTAATTAAATGAATTGGGTATTGAGGTAATAAGCAATGGCATATAGTGAAAAAGTAATTGACCATGTTGAGAATCCACGTAACGTTGGTTCTTTAGATAAGAACGACCCAAGCGTAGCAACGGGCATGGTTGGCGCACCAGCGTGTGGTGACGTAATGAAGTTGCAAATTAAAGTATCTGACGACGGTATTATCGAAGATGCGAAGTTCAAAACATACGGGTGTGGTAGTGCGATTGCATCATCATCACTGGTAACTGAATGGGTTAAAGGTAAAAGCTTAGATGAAGCTGGTGAGATCAAAAATACAGATATCACAGCAGAATTAGAGCTTCCGCCTGTTAAGATTCACTGCTCAATTTTAGCGGAAGATGCTATTCAAGCAGCAATTGCTGATTACAAAAAAAAGCACGGTGAATAATCTATGGCAATTACTTTAACAGATGCAGCAGCAGATCGCGTACGTTCATTTTTAACCAATCGCGGTAAAGGTCTTGGCCTTCGCGTTGGTGTTAAAACAACAGGCTGTTCAGGCCTAGCATATGTTTTAGAGTTTGTTGATGAACTTGCTGATGGCGATGAAACTTTTGAGCACAATGGCGTAACTGTTATTGTCGATGGCAAAAGCCTTGTCTACATCGATGGCACTGAGCTGGATTTTGTTAAAGAAGGCCTAAACGAAGGGTTTAAGTTTAATAACCCAAATCAAAATGGTGAGTGTGGTTGCGGCGAAAGCTTCACTGTATAAAACACCCTGTTTAATCCCTGCATTTGCGGGGCTTGTGTGCAATTAAGAGCGAGGATTTTTCGTTACTATGAAATACTTTGAGTTATTTGCAATCCCTGTTCAATTTGATGTTGATCTCAATACGATTAATGCTCGCTACCTCGAACTGCAAAAAATACTTCACCCAGATCGCCATGCTAGCTTAAGTGCGCAGCAACAATTACTTGCGGTACAAAAGACTGCTGAATTAAACGACGCCTTACAAATTCTGAAACAGCCTCTAAAACGCGCAGAATATATGCTTGCTGAAAAGCACATTGATATTCGTGCCGAGCAGCAAACGTTGCAAGACCCAGAGTTTTTAATGCAACAAATGGAACTACGTGAAGAGCTTAGCGAAATAACGGATGCAGCCGATCCGGAAGCGGCCATTGAGCAATTTGAAAGTCATGTCAAAGCACTTCATCAGGACTATTATGCTGAGCTTAAGAAATACATCGACAGTGACGAGCAAAGCGAGCTATTAATTGCTGCAGATATTGTACGCAAACTTAAGTTTATTTATAAATTACGAGAAGAATTAGAGCGCATCGAAGATTCGCTTTTCGATGACTAATTAGGACGCGAGAAACATGTTACTCCAAATAGCAGAACCAGGCCAAAGTGCATCTCCTCATGAGCATAAATTAGCAGTTGGCATTGACTTAGGAACCACGAACTCGCTGGTAGCAACGGTACAAAGTGGCCAGAGCAAAGTGCTGCCAGATTTAATGGGTAAAACAATGTTACCCTCAGCAGTGCATTATGGTGAAAGCGACATTACCGTTGGCGAAAAAGCCAAGAAAGATGCGCCACTGGATGCTGCAAATACCTTAATTTCAGTAAAGCGTTTTCTTGGTAAATCATTCCAAGAAATCAGTGAAATTACCGATAGCCTACCGTATCAATTTAGCAATGAAAACGACGTACTAGCAATTCAAACACGTCAGGGGCATATCAACCCGATTCAAGCGTCGAGCGAGATTTTAAAATCACTGAAAGCACGAGCAATGGATAGTTTTGGCGGCGAAGAAATTACCGGTGCGGTTATCACTGTACCTGCGTATTTTGATGATGCGCAGCGTCAAGGCACCAAAGATGCCGCAGAGCTTGCTGGCTTAAAAGTCCTTCGTTTACTTAACGAGCCAACCGCAGCGGCAGTTGCTTATGGCTTAGATTCAGGTAAGGAAGGTGTTATTGCCGTTTATGACTTAGGTGGCGGTACCTTTGATGTATCAATTCTGCGCTTAAATAAAGGTGTTTTTGAAGTATTGGCAACCGGTGGTGATTCTGCACTGGGTGGTGATGACTTTGATGCTCTATTGGTAAATTACTTTAAAGAGCAAACGGGCATTGAAACACCGAATGCCGATACATTACGTTTATTTATGGAAAAAGCGCGTGCATGTAAAGAAGCACTTACTAGCTACAATCTTGTAAATGTTGGTTTAGATTTAGGTGACAAGCAGTTTACTATTGAAGTCACTAAAGATTTCTTCAACCAATTAGCTGAAAGCTTAGTTAAGAAAACACTGCGTGCTTCACGCCGTGCGTTAAAAGATGCAGGTGTTGAAAAAGATGAGGTGCTTGAAGTTGTGATGGTCGGTGGCTCTACACGTATGCCAATCGTACGTGAGCAAGTGGGGGAATTCTTCGGACAAGAACCATTAACTTCAATCGACCCTGACCAAGTTGTTGCACTGGGTGCAGCAATTCAAGCTGATATCTTAGTAGGCAATAAGCCAGATTCAGATATGTTACTACTAGATGTGTTACCACTGTCACTTGGTTTAGAGACCATGGGTGGTTTGGTTGAGAAAATTATTCCACGTAACACCACTATCCCTGTTGCTCGCGCACAAGAATTTACCACCTTTAAAGATGGCCAAACAGCAATGTCGCTGCATGTGCTGCAAGGTGAACGTGAACTGGTAGATGATTGCCGTTCGCTGGCTAAATTTAGTTTAAAAGGCATTCCGCCAATGGCTGCGGGTGCGGCACATATTCGCGTGACCTTTAAAGTGGATGCAGATGGCCTGTTAAGTGTTAGCGCCATGGAAAAATCAACCGGTGTGCAGTCAGAAATTCAGGTTAAACCATCGTTTGGTTTATCGGATGACCAAGTTGCTGATATGATTAAATCGTCTATGGTAAATGCCAAAGACGATATGCAAGCACGTATGTTAAAAGAACAGCAAGTTGAGGCACTTCGTGTAATCGAAGCGCTTAGCGCATCAATTGCACAAAGTGGTCACTTACTTTCAAGCGATGAGAAAAGTGAATTAGAAAGCGAAATCAGCAAACTTGCAGTGCTTCGCGAAACGGCGACAACGCCAGACCAATTAAAATCAGCCATCGAAGCAATTGATAAAGCAAGCAGTGAGTTTGCATCACGCCGTATGGACGATTCAATTAAACAGGCTTTAACTGGCCAGTCGGTAGATGAGGTTTAATATGCCACAAATTATTTTCTTACCACATGAAGAGCTTTGTCCGGAAGGCGCCGCAATTGAAGCGCCAACAGGTGAAACGGTACTTGATGTCGCACTTAAAAATGGCATTTCTATCCCACATGCGTGTGAAAAGTCATGCGCTTGTACAACATGCCATGTCATTGTGCGTGAAGGGTTTGACTCGCTAGAAGAAAGCGATGAGCTAGAAGATGACATGCTTGATAAAGCGTGGGGCTTAGAGCCTGAATCGCGTCTTGGCTGTCAGGCAGTTATCGCTGATGAGGACTTGGTAGTTGAAATTCCAAAGTACAATTTAAATATTGTCAATGAAGAGCACTGATTGCTTCATTAACTTTTTCTAAAAGCGCTCTTTGAGCGCTTTTTTCTTGTCTGAAATTTGTCTAATATCAAAGTAGATTGATTCTTTTTTGATTAACCTAACGATCCAATTAAGAGCAGGAACACACATGAAACCACATGGAATTAGCATTGGTTTGAGTCGTGTTAAAAGCACGTTTTTTATCCATATTCGCGCTTTTGGTACGCTACATCACGATGATTATGAGTATATGATCCCAACCATTGAATCCGCGCTCAGTGAAGTAAAAGAACCCCACCTTAATGTGCTGATTGATATTACAGAGTTAGATGGTTGGACAATGAATGCCGCATGGGATGATTTTAAGTTTGGCATGAAACACCGCCGTGAATTTGACAAGGTAGCGGTGATTTGTTCATTGCGTTGGCAAAAAGGAGTTGCTCAAGTTTCCAATTGGTTTATGCCTGGTGAGATCCAGTCATTCGATAATCATCACGATGCACTCGTATGGCTAGAAAGCCAATAGCTAGTTACATTGTTGCATTAAATTAGTTAATGCAATTGCACCAAAAGAATTGTAGAATTTATCGTTTGTTTAGTTTAATAATGCTGCAAAATTCATGGTGCATGGAAGTAAAGGTAACAGCCAGTCTCGTTTGAATATTGAGCCAAGCAATGTCAGTTTGGTTATTTTGGCAGGTGGCTTAGGGCGACGTTTCGGTGGCAATAAACAGCTTGCTGAAGTGCCTGGTATTGGTAAAACACTACTTGAATTAAGTATTCAAGATGCATTTGATGCGGGCATTCGCCACCTAGTACTAGTCATTAATTCAACCATAAAGCATGCTGTTGAGACGCAAATACTTCCAAGGTTAAATTCTAAACTCACCGTTGAATTGGCAATTCAGTCAATCGCCGATGTGCCACCGCATTACGCAGCAAAAAGCTTAGATAGACAAAAACCATGGGGAACAGGGCATGCGCTGTTAGCTGCTAAGCCATACGTTAAGTCACATTGTGTTGTAATCACTGCGGATGACTATTACGGTAAACATGCTTTTTCGACACTTCTAGGTGGTTGGCAAGATAATGGGAGTTGGCGTTTACTCGGTTATCCACTGGCCAGCACATTGACAGAGCAAGGCGGTGTAAACCGCGGTATTTGTCAGCTAAATGGCTTTTTATTAAACGACATTACAGAAGTATTAAATATTGATGCAGATCTTAACGGTGAAACTGTTTCTGGTGATAGAGTGTCACTTGTACCAGAGGCGTATGCATCAATGACAATTTGGGCGCTTGGTTTTGATATATTTAACCAATTAGAAGATGGATTTATCGATTTTCTAAAAGATGATGACAGCGCTATCAAAGGTGAGTTTTTCTTGCCAGACCAAATTCAGTATTTAATTGCCAACCAAGGGCAAATTGTCGAGTTATTACCTGCCAAGGATAAGTGGCTGGGTGTAACCTATAGCGATGATTTAGACCGAGTGGCTACGCAATTAAATGAGTAAAAACAAAGCAGTTGCAGAGATTACAATGACGTATCAAGAGCAAGCATTAGTTTTGTCTAACCAATACGGGTTAGGACAAACAGATATTTCAATTAAACCAATTGGCAGTGGCCATATTAATACAACATTATTACTCAGTTCGCCTAACAAACATTTAGTCGTACAAAAGTTAAATACTCAGGTATTTCCTGACTCGGATGCATTGGTGTCAAATGCCCGTAAAATTGAAAAACACCTTACTAAAAAAGCAGCAAAAAATGCTTATGATCTTGATGTTATTAAACACGTAGCAACGCAAGATGATAGTCATTTAATTCGTCTTAATGGTGAAACCTGGCGCGCGCTTGAGTTTATTGGTGGCAGTTATAGTGAGGATGTTGTTAAGAGCACTGAAAAAGCAAAAATTGCTGCAGGCGCATTTGGCCAATTTGCAAAAGCTCTTAATGACTTTGAAGCAGATAGTTTAAAAACAGTTATTCCAGATTTTCATAATCTTTCAATGCGCATTAATGCGCTGGATAAGGCTGTGGCAGCTGACAAAGTTGCTCGTGTTGCATTGTGTGAAGATGACATTGCATTTTGCCAACAACAACGTCATTTACTTGATGAAATTGACGCCATTGTGCCTGACTTGCCAATACGCGCTTGCCACAATGATACAAAAATCAATAACATGTTATTTTGTAAAAAGTCAGACCAAGCAAAAGCAGTGATAGATTTAGACACTTGTATGCCGGGCTACTGGATGTTTGACTTCGGCGATATGGTTCGTACATTTTGTTCACCAGAAGCGGAAGACTCAACTGACTTAGACAAGGTTAAAGTCCGTGAAAACATTTTTGCTTCAATTGTTGAGGGTTACGTTGAACCACTCAAAAAAGTATTGTCAGATAAAGAAAAGCAAAGCTTTTGGTTAGGTGCAAAAGTGATGACCTTTATGATTGGCGTGCGCTTTTTAACAGACTATCTTGATGGTGATAACTATTTCACAATTCACCGTGAACATCACAATCTAGACCGTGCGCGCAACCAATTTGCACTGTATCAAGATTTACTTAAAAAAGAGCAAACATTGAAAGCGATTTTGTTCAAATAAATAAAAGGTAGCGAAAGCTGCCTTTTTTGTTTTTAAAGTTATGTATTTAGTTGTTCCATTGTTCCCCCTGAAATAAGCAATGCGATCAAATAACAAAAAAAGAAAGTACGTTCAAAGGAAACACAGATGAAAAAAATGGATCGTCGCGGCTTTTTAAAAGCAGCAACAGTCACTGCAGCAGCGGGGTTAACCGCAGCGTGTGCCAGTTCAAATAATCAAGTAACCTCAGTTAAACAACAAGGTAAAAACGTAATAGGCCTCATAGCGCCTAAAATGGATGTGGTACGCGTTGGTTTTATTGGTGTAGGGCAGCGTGGTTACGGCCACGTTAAGCGCATGAGCCATATTGAAGGTGCTGAAATTGTCGCAATTTGTGATAACCACCAAGAGGTGCTTGAGCGCTCAGCAAAATTCTTAACAGATAATGGCCATAAACAACCTGCCTTGTACGGAAATAGTGAATACGCTTATCGCGATATGCTCAACCGACAAGATATCGATATTGTTATTATTTCAACGCCTTGGAAGTGGCATGCACCAATGGCTATTGAATCGATGGAAAGCGGTAAACACGCCTTTGTAGAAGTGCCGCTTGCCACCACAGTAGAAGAAATGTGGGACATTGTTAATACAGCTGAGCGCACGCAAAAGAACTGTATGATGATGGAAAACGTAAACTATGGCCGTGATGAGCTGATGGTACTCAACATGGTTCGCCAAGGGGTATTTGGCGAGTTGCTTCACGGTGAAGCGGCTTATATTCATGAACTGCGTTGGCAAATGAAAGAACTTGAAACTAAAACAGGTTCGTGGCGCACAGGCTGGCATGCAAAGCGTAATGGTAATTTATACCCCACTCATGGTTTAGGTCCTGTGTCACAATACATGAATATTAACCGTGGCGATCGTTTTGATTATTTAACCTCAATGAGTTCACCGGCACTTGGGCGTGCACTTTATGCTCAAAAAGAATTTCCTGCTGACCATCAGCGCAATCAACTCAAATACATCAACGGTGATATGAGCACCACACTGATTAAAACAGTGAAAGGCCGCACTATTATGGTTCAGCACGATACCACAACGCCACGCCCGTATTCTCGCCACAATCTTATTCAAGGCACCAACGGTGTATTTGCCGGTTTCCCAAATCGCATCGCGTTAGAAGAGGGTGGCAGTGGTAATTTCCACGAATGGGATTACGATATGCAGTCTTGGTATAACAAATACGACCACCCACTGTGGGTGAAAATGGGTAAAGAAGCCGAGCGCAATGGCGGTCACGGCGGCATGGACTTCTTAATGTTCTGGCGAATGATTTACTGCCTACGTAATGGCGAGCCACTCGATCAAGATGTTTATGATGGCGCGGCATGGTCGGTGATTAGCCCACTCAGTGCTGAGTCACTTAATAATCGTGCGAAGTCAGTAGATATTCCAGACTTTACGCGTGGTGCATGGCAAAGTGCAGAGCCGCTAGGGATAGTGACGGTTTAACTATTTTTAAGCAGGGAAGGTGTGATTGCTTCCCTGCATTTATCTAACGCCATCCATGACGTCCTCTTGTTCATTTTTGTCGCGCTGGCGACAGCAGCCAAAAGGGGGCTAACGCCGGCCCCCCTTTGGCTGCCGTCACCAGTGCGAAAAATAATGTATCGAATATTAATCAGTGCTAAGGATTAACATTGAAGCAATTATTTGGAATAGTTACTTAAACACCACTGTTTTATTACCATTAATAAATATCCGTTGTTCAGCGGCCCATTGCAGGGCGCGGCAGAATACGTTTTTTTCTACATCGCGGCCAAGTGCGGCTAGCTTTTCGGCGTTTTGTGCGTGGTTTACGTGGCAAATATCTTGTTCGATGATCGGGCCTTCGTCGAGTTCATCGGTTACAAAATGGGCGGTGGCACCAATCATCTTCACGCCGCGTTGAAATGCTTGATGGTAGGGTTTTGCACCAATAAAGGCGGGTAAAAACGAGTGGTGAATATTGATGATTTTACCGCTGAACTGTGCAACAAACTCAGGGCTTAAAATACGCATATACTTGGCAAGGCCGATTAAATCAGGGTTAAACTCGTTAATTTTTTCAGCCACTTTTGCGTCGTGTTGCTCACGCGATAGGCCGTCATGGCTAATGCAATAAAAAGGGATATCAAAACCGGTTACTAAAGGCTCTAAATCCGGGTAGTTTGCGATCACCGCTTGGATCTCAACATTCATTGCATTTTCAAAGCATTTTAACAATACGCCACCTAAACAGTGTGCCTCTTTAGTGGCGAGTAACACTACTTTGGCTTTTTCTTCGCCTTTTAAACTGACTTTCGTGCCATCAGGCAAAATGTGTTTTAGTTGCGCAACAAGGTCGCTATTGTCAAAATCACCTTGCAGTGCTGTGCGCATATAAAAGCGATGATTATCGCGGTCAACAAATTCATCATTGCGAATAATATTCAGTTTATGTTCAAAACATAAACTCGTAATTTTAGCGATGAGTCCCGGTTCATCAGGGCATTCTGCAAGCAGTACTTTTTTCATGGTTCCTTATCCCAGACAGCAAAAGTAATGGGTGTATATTTATATATATCTGTTATGTAATCAATAAAAAATATAAATATTTAATTTTCTTTTTAACGGGCGTTTTATGGATAAGTAAAACCTTTAATTAGCGCTAACCATTTCTGACAATTACTTACACATTTTAGGAAGGTAACACTCTACACTAGCAGCAGTCTTATTTTGAAAAGGAAGCACAACAATGGCCGTTACAAAAATTGCGCGTGCACTGGTAGCACTTTCGCTTATTTCATCAACCGTAGCTGTTGCAAATAGCACTGAACACAACGAGCTAAAAAGACATACTTTTGGCGGTAAAATTGCCGTTGGTAATGTTGAGCTTAAGAGTTCACCAGATGAGGATTACACGAACTTTTATTCTTACTACAACTATAAATTGAATCAAACGTTATCACTGGAAGTGGGATTAAATTTTGGTTTTGATGCCAGCGATTGGGAGTGTGAAGATTTTGATAATGGATTTACCTGTCGCGATCGCAACGACTCAATGTTTGGTATTGGTGCAGATGAGTTGGAAGTAACCAGCCTTGTGCTTGCAGGTAAAGCAGCTATTCCACTATCAAAACGCAACAGCCTTTACGCTAAACTAGGTGCAAATATTTATGACTATGAAATTTTGCGCGATGACAGACTATTACTTGAGGATTCTGGTACAGGTGTTTACCTAGAAGCTGGTTGGCAGTATGCATGGGATTTTGGCTTAGGAATGGATGCGGGCGTGCAGTACTTTGATATGGGTGATTTAGACTCTGTGACTTTTGGTGTTGGTGTTAATTACCAATTCTAAATGCAAGAATGCGTCGGTAAAACGCCGACGCATTAGATTGTTTTTTTGTAAAACTAACGGCTGGTATGTTTTATTAATGCCTTTAATTTTGCCGGTTTCACTGGCTTACTCAAATAGTGAATAGCCTTTTCTTTGGTACTTCGCTTGAGTTCATCATCTCTTACCGCCGTAATTAGTACCGCAGGGATCTCAGCTTGCCAATCACTTCGCAATTGCTCAATCAAGTCAACGCCATTTATTTCATGGCTAAGCTGGAAATCCATTAAAATTAAATCAGGTGCAGCAGCTTGCTTGGCATGGGCTAATACGTCATCGACTAAATTAAATGCGGTATAACGGCAACCCCATTTAGTCATTAAGGTGCCCATCGCATCCAAGTTTTCTTGTTCGTCGTCAACGACCAACACATTAAGCGTTTGTTTATTATCTAAAATCACTTTGTTGGTAGCTTTTTCTTGCACCAGTTTAATATCACCATAAGGCACTTCAATGGCAAAACAACTGCCTTTATTTGGCGTTGATTTTAATTCTAACTTTAATGACATTAAATCGGCCATACGTTTTACAACACCTAACCCTAAACCTAGACCTTTATTATCACTGGCTTCAATACGGTAAAAGTCATTAAATACTTTGGCTTGTTCGACTTCGCTAATGCCAGGGCCGGTATCCCAAACTTCTATTCTGAGGTCGTGTTTGCGCTTGCGACAAGCAACTAATACTTTACCTGTTTCAGTGTATTTCACGGCATTTGACACGAGGTTTTGTATAATTCGGCGCAAATAGGTGGTATCGGCATGCACTATTGCGTTGTTAGTGCGCACTTTAAAATCAAGCCCCTTTTCTTTACTTAAAATAATGTATTCATTTGCAAGTGGCCCTAAAATATCATTAATAGGGAAGTGGCGAGGTGTTGGCTTCATTGCCCCTTGTTCTAACTTGGCTATTTCAAGTAACCCTGACATCAAGTGTACGGTTGAATCTAAGCTATCACCTAACTTTTCCATGGTGCCTAAATTCGTTTCTGAAAGCTCTGTTTGGTCAACAGCGGCTAAATAAAGTCGCGCTGCATTAAGTGGTTGTAAAATATCGTGCGAGGCTAGGGCTAAAAAGCGGGTTTTACTATCATTGGCTTTTTCAGCTTCAAGCTTTGCCTGATTAAGTTGTTTTTCCGTCTCGATACGTTTTTCGATCTGTGCTTCTAAATCTTCATTGATCGAGCGAATTTCTAAGGTCCGCGCTTCAATCCGATTTTCCAGATCGATATTGACCTCTTCCAGTGCATGCTGGGTTTCAATGTGTGTTGTAATATCTGAAAAGCAAGTTACAAAACCACCATCGGGCAATGGATTACCAATCATTTCGATGACTTGGCCATTACGTCTTCGGCGAATAAAGTGATGCGACGTGCCATTACGTAAATGTTGTACACGCTTTTGTACCTGCGCATCAATTTCACCTGGTCCACATTCGCCTTTGCTGACATTATGACGAATTACTTCTTCAATGGGTTGTCCTACTTCTAAAAAGCCCTCAGGGTATTCAAAGAGTTCAGTGTAGCGCCGGTTCCAGGCAACCAATTTTAAGTTGCGATCAACTACCGAAATACCGTGGCTGAGATTTTCTAACGAAGTAAAAAGTAGGTTTTGATTGAACTGAATCGCTTGGGTGGTTTCATCAAAGAAGTTAACGACCTCTTCAAATGCCATTTGTTTGCCAGAAATAACCGCACCTATTAATACGCGTGCAGAAGATGCGCCGAGTACCCCTGTGAGTGCTCTTTCACAAAAATCGACAAAATCACTGGTGGGTGTATCGTTGTCGTCTGCAAAGTCGTGCTTCATGGTGTAACGAACAATAAGTTGTTTTGAACGTTGAATACCTAAAAAGGTTTGCAGTAGCACTTTTAAGTCGTAAACCGTGGCATTTATTTGTTTGCTGTGATGTTTATCAAGTTTTAATTGTTCTTTTGGATTAACAAATGCTGCAGCCTGAATGCGATCAACTAAACGTTCGTTAGCGCCAAGTGAAAAGGTGATATAACAAATTACATTGGCAATCAGCGCGACAAAGGTACCTTGCGTAATGACACTTTGTTGCATCGCACTGTCTGTGATAACGGCACCTTCAAACAAAGGCAGCATCAAATAGAGCATCCAGCAAGCAAAGCCCGCTAATAACCCTGCATAAACACCATAGGCATGGCCTTTACGCCAATACAAACCGCCTACAACAGCTGGAATTAACTGGGTTACCAAGGAGAAGGCAACGAGGCCCATACTGGCAAGAGCGGCTTGGTTACCAAATAATTGTTGGTAAAGGTAAGAAAGCCCTAATATTGCAGCAATGGTAAAACGACGGGTAAGTAAAATACGGCGCTTGTAGCTGGTGGTGATGAGGTTGCGTTTAAATTTACGGCGCAGCATTAGTGGTAACACAACATCATTTGAGATCATGGTACTGAGAGTCAGTGTTGCAACGACAATCATCGCAGTGGCCGCAGATAAACCACCAATAAACACAAAGGTTGATAAAAACGCACTTTGCTGAGCAAGTGGTAAGGCTAAAACAAAGCTATCTGCAGCCGCGCTGCCACCAATTTGCGGGTGCATTGCAGCTGTGGCGATAGGAATAATAATGCCCGCGGTAAGTAACAAATAAAGTGGAAACGCCCAACGTGCAGTTTTTAAATGATTAATATCTTGGTTATCGACCACCGTTACATGAAATTGACGGGGAAGGCAGATTACCGCTGCTGCTGCCATCAATGATTGGGCAACAAAATTGAAGCTAAAAAAGTCTTCTTTTTGCCACTGACCAAAGGATATTTGGTTCGTAAAATATTCCCACATGCCGTCTTGGTAATGCGTGAACACATAATAGGAAAGGCCTGCTACAGCTGCGAGGGCAAAGAGTTTTACGATTGATTCAAAGGCAACGGCAAGCATTAACCCAGAGCGATACTCGGTCACGTCTACTTTGCGTGTACCAAAGAAAATTGCAAAGATGGCCATAAGCAAGGTACCAATTAACGCCATCATACTGCCTGAAATTTCGCTATTATTTTGCAGTAATACAAAACTTGTGCTGAGCGCTTTAAGTTGCAGTGCGATATAGGGGATAGTCGCGAGTAACGCTATAAAGGTAACTAAAATAGCGGTTAGTTGGCGTTTACCGTAGCGAGCGGAAATAAAGTCGGCAATGGTAGTAATATTTTGCTTTTTACTTACCAAAATCATTTTGCGTAAAAAGTTATGACCAAAAATAAATAATAGGGAAGGGCCGAGTAAAATGGGCAGGTAACTCCAGCCTGAGTTAGCAGCGGTTCCTACTGCCCCGTAAAACGTCCAAGAAGTACAATAAATACCTAAAGCAAAAGAATAAACAAACGGGTGGTGACTAATCTTTTTTGCCAGTGGTGTGGTTTTATCACCCCAATTAGCGAGCCAAAACAGCACACCAATATAAGCTAAAGCAACAAAAATCAGCGCGATTGTCATAGGTACTCTTATTATTATTTTTGAAAGTTAAGGTAATTTATCACTTTTTTATGAAACTGTGCATACCTATTAAATTGACTGTAAGCGCTTGAATTTAATAAGCCAAAACGGATCTTTCTCAGCTTATTCGACTAATGTCGTAAACATAACCCAAAAACAATTGTTACGTTTACGTAAACGTAACCCAAAACTCCTTGAAAGCCCTGATATTGCTCACTTTAGTTTTTTAAGCGCTGAATAATCCCACTCGTCATCTGTTCAAGTTAACAAAATGTTACGACTAAGGTCGCACTTTAATCTTGCCTTTGCGTTGCTAGAGTCAATGATGACGATTAATTAACGTGCAATTTTGCATGACTAGGGGATATAAAAATGGCTTTTAAAGATAATGATCAAGCCAAAGCATATTGGGCGGAAAACCTTTCGCTGGTGCTTAAGCTTTTAGCTGTATGGTTTGTCGTTGCGTATGGTTGCGGCATTTTATTTGTCGATGCGCTTAACGAAATCCGTTTCTTTGGTTTTAAATTAGGTTTCTGGTTCTCTCAGCAGGGCGCCATTTATACCTTTGTTGCCCTGATTTTTGTTTACGTGAACAAGATGTCTGCGTTAGACAAAAAGTACGGCGTTGACGAGTAAGGAGAATAATAATGGACGTTCAAACGCTAACTTTTATTATCGTAGGTGCAAGTTTTGCAATGTATATTGCCATTGCAATTTGGGCACGTGCGGGATCAACGAAAGAATTCTATGTTGCTGGCGGGGGTGTACCACCTGTTGCAAATGGTATGGCAACTGCGGCTGACTGGATGAGTGCTGCATCATTTATTTCTATGGCGGGTATTATTTCATTCGTTGGTTACGACGGTGGTGTTTACCTCATGGGTTGGACAGGTGGTTATGTTCTACTTGCACTGTGTTTAGCACCTTACTTACGTAAGTTTGGTAAATTTACTGTGCCAGATTTCATTGGTGACCGTTATTACTCGCAAACAGCGCGTACGGTAGCGGTTATCTGTGCAATCTTCATCTGCTTTACTTACATTGCCGGTCAAATGCGTGGTGTTGGTGTTGTATTCTCTCGTTTCTTAGAAGTTGATATCGAAACTGGTGTTTACATTGGTATGGTAATCGTATTCTTCTACGCAGTATTAGGTGGTATGAAAGGCATCACGTATACGCAAGTAGCGCAGTACTGTGTGCTTGTATTTGCATACTTAGTACCTGCAATTTTCATCTCATTGATGATGACAGGTCACGTTCTACCGCAAACTGGTTTTGGTGCAACACTAACTGACGGTTCAGGCATGTATGTACTTGATAAGCTCGATGGACTCAGTGCCGAACTCGGGTTTGCCCAATACACCGAAGGGTCTAAATCGATGATCGATGTATTCGCAATTACTGCTGCGTTAATGGTAGGTACTGCGGGTCTTCCTCACGTAATTGTTCGTTTCTTCACTGTACCAAAAGTAAAAGACACGCGTATTTCAGCGGCATGGACATTAGTATTCATTGCGATTGTTTACACTACAGCACCAGCAGTTGCTTCGTTCGCTCGTGTAAACCTAATTGATACAATTAATGGTAAAGACGGCAGCGGTACAGAATACGCAGAAGCACCAACTTGGGTTAAAAACTGGGAACGCACAGGCTTAATCACATTCAACGATAAGAATGGCGATGGCAAAATGCAGTATTCAGCGGGTAAAATGGAAGATCCTAACAGTGCAAACGAAGTTAAGATTGACCGTGATATCATGGTACTTGCAAACCCAGAAATTGCTGACTTACCAGCTTGGGTGATTGCACTCGTTGCTGCGGGTGGTATTGCTGCGGCACTATCAACAACTGCGGGCTTACTACTGGTTATTTCAACCTCAGTATCGCATGATTTACTTAAACGTACCTTGAAGCCAAATATCAGTGATAAGCAAGAGCTTATTGCCGCGCGACTTGCCGCTATGATAGCGATTTCAATCTCCGCTTACTTCGGTATTAATCCGCCGGGGTACGTAGCAGCAATTGTGGCATTCGCCTTTGGTTTAGCCGCTTCGAGCTTCTTCCCTACGCTATTAATGGGTATCTTCTCTAAGCGTATGAATAAAGAAGGCGCAATCACTGGTATGATTTCGGGTATCGTATTTACTGCGGGCTATATCATTTACTTCAAGTTTGTAAACCCAGGCGCGAACGTAGCTGATAATTGGTTATTCGGTATCTCACCAGAAGGTATTGGCACAATTGGCATGCTAGTAAACTTCGGTGTTGCATTCTTAGTATGTAAATTAACCTCTGAAGCACCTGAAGAAATTCAGCAAATGGTTGAAGATATTCGTAACCCGAAAGGTTCAAGTGCAGCACATGCTCACTAATCTTTGAGTTAAATCAAATATAACCCTCAATGCCCGACTATAGTCGGGCTTTTTTTTGCTTAATGCTCTGCTAGAGTCAAAAGACAGCCTAGGTTATTTTTAGCCTCTTTCACGGTGATAGGCTGGGCACAGTTAAGGAGAGTTACCATGGCATTAGAGCTAAATGAAGTCGGGCGTTTTATTCAGGCTCAAGCACCCTTTTGCGATCTTGAGGCGAGTGCCACTGAATACTTTATTAAAAGTCTAGAAGCAGTTTATTTAACCCCTGAAAATCAAAACCAATGGTTAAACTCAAATTCACCTTGCCTATTTTTAATTCGCTCGGGTCTTTATGACATTCTCGACAGCAGTGGTGAGGTAGTTGCGCGCTTAAGTGAAGGTGATTACTTTGGCTACCCGTCGTTACTAACGGGCGAGCCAATTAGCAATCGCTTAGAAGTTCAGAACGAAGGCATCGTGTATCTGTTAAGCCAAGTACATTGGGATTATTTACGTGAACATTACAAAGCGTTTGCCCAGTATTTTGTGCGTGCCCATGCCAATCGATTATTAAGTGTTAACTACAAAAAACGCAGTGATGATTGGTCAAGTAAACGCATTTGCGAAATTATGAAGCAAGGCGCAGTGACGGCTGATCCAGAGACTAAGATCGCAGATGCGGCAAGAACCATGAGCCAGTTTGGTGTGTCATCGTTAATGATTACCGAAAATAAAAAGCTGGTGGGGGTAATTACCGATCGCGATTTGCGTAATCGTGTGCTTGCTGAGGGGCGAAGCCCCAATGATGTTGTTGCAACCATTATGACTTCAAATCCAAAACACGTGTTTGAACATAATCGGGTATTTTCTGCGTTTCATTTAATGCTAAAGCAAAATATTCACCATTTACCTGTGCTGGATGAACATCACCACCCGATAGGTATGATCACCGCAACAGACTTGTTACGTCAGCAAAAATCCGATCCTGTGCAGTTAATTGGTCGAATATATAAAGCTGATAGTGTTGCCGATATCAAACGTTATGCATTAGAAGTGCCTGAGTTATTAAAAGGATTTTCAGACAGGGTAGAGGATACAAGTTTAATTGGTAAATTACTCAGTGGTATTACCGATGCTATGACCGCGCGGTTGATACAGCTGTTTCAGCTACAACATGGTAACGCGCCCACCCCATTTAGTTGGATATGCTTTGGCTCACAAGCACGCGAAGAACAAACCTTACATTCAGATCAAGACAACGGCTTATTGCTGCCAGATAATCTTACACAGCCACAACTGGATTATTTTAAAGCGCTTGGAGAGTTTGTTTGTGACAACCTGATTGCATGCGGTATTAAAGAGTGTCCGGGTGGCATTATGGCCAGTCGAGATAATTGCCGAATGGGACTTTCAGGGTGGCTAAATCAGTTTAGTGCGTGGATTAAAAGCCCTTCACCACAGGCCATTTTAAACTGTAAAATCTTTTTTGATATTCGTTTTGTTGAAGGCTCAGAAAGCCTTTATGAGTCGTTTAGTGAAGGCATTTTAACAACCACTAAAAACCAGATATTTTTTGCATCAATGGCGACAGATATCAACGCCAATTCTGTTCCTATAGGCTTATTTAATCAGTTTAAACTAGAGAAAACGCAACAAAAGCATACTTTTCTAGATTTGAAAAAGCGTGGTGTGGCAATTATTAACGATATTGTTCGCCTTTATGCCCTGCATCACAATATTACGGCGGCCAATACTTTGGAACGCTTAAGTGCGCTTTCTAAAAAGCAAGATGTGAATAAATCAGACATTTATGATTTAAAAGATTGTTGGCGCTATCTCACTCAATTGCGCCTAAATGTGCAGTTACAACAAAAGGGCTTACCAGCTAACTGTATTGATCCTGAAGATTTAACTTCCCTTGAACGTCACCAGCTTAAAGAGGCGTTTTATTTAATTAAACAAGCGCAGCAAGCTGTGGCGTTTAAATTTGCCAGAGGAAGTTTGTAATGGGGCTATTTGAATCAATTAAGCGTTTTTTTGTGTTGCCAGAAAAAGACGCTGATATATTAAAAGCCAACTGTTTTAAAACCGATTATTTAGTCATTGATTTAGAACTGACAGGGCTTAATGCAAAGCAAGATGAAATTGTCTCGATTGCATGGGTGCCGATTAGCCATCAACGCATTCAAATTGGCAGTTGCCAGCATTTTATCAATAACCAAGTAAACAACTTAAATCAAAGCCCGGTTTTTCATGGCATTGACAGTGACACCTTAGCTGAAGGAGTGCCATTAAATGAGGCACTTAAGATATTAAATGAACTGATTGATGACAAAATACTTATTTTTCATAATCAAGAATTAGACTGGTCATTCTTACGTCTAGCGTTTAATAAAGCAGGCTTGTTACATAAGCCGCTTGCGATTCTTGATACCATGCAAATCGAGCATAAACGCTTAGCAAGGCAAGGCCAAGTGATTGCACAAGATAGTCTCACTTTAAACAATTGCCGCGAACGTTACCGCTTACCCGAGTACAGTTGTCACAATGCGTTAACGGATGCAATGGCGACCGCTGAATTGTTCTTAGCGCAAGCAAATCAAATAAGTCGCGGTAAGCCGTTATTAATAAAACACTTGATGTAAAAAAGGGAAGCTTTCACGCTTCCCTTCTAAATTATTGATTCGCTTTTTGGCTTAATTCGAAAGAGTGAGCAATGCTCGTGACCTTTGCTACTATGCCGCTACTTAAATCAGCCAATCACGTTGTTAGCCAAATAGTTAAAAGCTTGCGGTAAAGCTTAAACTTATCTGACGTGGCTGACCCAGGGTTTTATTATTGCTTCGCGCACCGCGCGCGTCATAGACTTTATCCGTTAAGTTCTTAGCAGAAAGTTGAATATCGTAGTGTTCCCATTGGTAGCCGATACGCGCATTTATCAGCGTACGAGCATCATTCTTGGGAATATAGTCTTGTCCCCAAAGTGCGCGCATTTCAGAACTTGTTTGGTAGGTCGTATCTGCGAGCGAACTGTCTTGATAATTGGCATCAGCCGATAAATATAAACCAAACTCGGTGCGGTAAGTTGCCGCAAGGTTAGCTGTCCACTCAGGGGCGTCAGCAAACGATTGTCCAGCCAAATCAAGCGTTGCTTCACCTGGGATCTCAACTATAAACTCTTTAAACTCGGTTTTTGCACGGCCAAAACCGGCTGTAAGTGTTAGGTAATTTGTCGGAAAGTAGAAAAACTCTAGTTCAAAGCCTTTTACTTCAGACTGACCCGCATTGGTCGTTTTGCGATCATATTGATTACCTGACAACTGCACATTAACCTGTTGATCTTGCCAGTCGAGATAAAACAGGTTGGCATTGGCTACTAGCGTGCCATCAAGCCAAGTTGAACGAAACGAAAGCTCATAGTTGTCGGTAAATTCTGGTTGATAAACAAAAGTCTCTGCGCGGGCAACATTAGTACCCACTCCGCCAGAACGGTAACCTTGCTGATAAATAAAGCTGGTCGTAATGGTGTCATTGAAATGATAGCTAGCGCCCAGTTTCGGTAAAAATTCGCTGAAGGTTTCAGATGTTAATGGTTCTTGCTGAGACGCTTGTGCGGCCATTCCCAGCAGCTGCCCATTAAGTCCGCCAATCAGTTGTGCAAGCATTGGGTTGAATGCGTAATCAGCAGGGTTAGGCAGTAAATCGGCATTGCCAATTCCGTATTCTTGTTCGTTCTCATTTGATTGCTTTTCACGATCCCAACGTAAGCCAGCAAAGACGTCAAACTTATCGTTAATTCGATAAGTTACATCGGCAAAAAGTGCATTGTTTGTTACTTGGCTATTAAAGTTAGAGTAAGTATCTAATAGCACAGGGTTTACAGGCGCATAAAGCCCAAGCACTTGCTCTGCGAGTGCGTTAGCCAAACCCAAACCACCAAATTCAGGCGGCGCTACAAGTAATTTAGGTACGCCCAGTTGAGCAAGGGTAATGCTACGGTTACCAATTGCGACATCTTTTACTTCAAGGTCAGAATAATATGCCCCAATAATTCCCTTTAGGTTATCGTATTCAAATGTAACTTTCAGTTCTTGTGTAAAAGTCACATCGGAACGGTCGTCAAATAAGCGTGCTTGTGGCTCTGGAGATGCATCACCATCCCATTCGTAGCCATAGGTCATATCAGAATAGGTTGTGATAGCTTGAACTGACCAAATATCGTTGAGGTAGTAATCAAGATCTAACACGAATAAATCTGAGTCGGTAAACTCCCACGTGGGATCGTTAAAACTCACTTTACGATGGTCTTTGGCAAGCGTTGGGTGAGCATCAGCCCAAAGCACCCCCATTTCAGTTTCTGTTTTTGTGTAGCTTAAAATTGCTGAAAAGTCGTCTATTGGCTCAAATAATAATTTGAACCGATAAAGACTCGAATCAGAAAAATCTGAATGTTCATTATTGCGACTAGTATTGGTATTGACACCATCAAAGTTTCTATCTTCTGCCGTAAAACGAAATGCGAGTAAATCCTCAACTAAACTACCGCCTGCGGCTAATGCAAACTCTTGTTGTCCATTTTCACCTAAAATAACACGGCCCTTAGCACTGTATTCATAGCTTGGATCGTAGGTGTTTACAACTATCGCGCCAGCTAGCGCATTACGACCTTGTAATGTAGATTGTGGACCTCGTAATACCTCTACTTGACTTACATCCCAAGTAGAAAAGCCCCCTTGTTGGATCTCGCGCATGGGTAAAGGCGCGCCATCAACGTACACACTGGTTAAAAAACTATTGCCGCCACCGGATACATTAAATGAATCGATGCCACGAATAGTAAAACCACCGACCCCTACTTCACCAGTCACATTTGGGATTACAGAAAGCGCATCATATAAATCGTTGAGTTTTTGTTCTTCAAGAATTTTGTTGGTAATCACTGCAACACTGGTTGGTGTTTCTTGCAAGGTACGATCAATTTTTTGACCAGTAACGATAATTTTTTCAATATCATTTTCGTCTTCAGCAAAAGCTAAAGGTGAGATGGCTAAGCTGGTTGCAAGCGCGATTTTTACTGCGTTAGATACAGCCTGTTTTCTATGTTTTACAGCAAACATATAGTCCTCAGAATATAAGTTGTAGAGATAATAAAAAAACAGTCGCTAATTTACTTAGCGACTTGAACGGAAAAGTCTGATTGGGAAGAGGTTTCTGTTTTTTTGACAGTGTGTTTTTTGGCAACTTTATTTGCTGCGAAAAAACATATTAGAGCCAGCAATAACAAAAGCAGCTCAGTAATTAAAATATCAAAATTACCGTATGCAATTATGTTGCGAGTGCCGCTTGCCAGCAATGTCCAGTCAAGCAAAATAACAAAGGCAAATAACCCACCGCTTAGTTGTAACGCATACTGACTAAACTTAACTTGATTGTTGATAAATTGGGCGAGTACTAGTAGCACAAAAAATGAGATAAACACAGTGTTTTCAATTAGCTCAGATCGTGAACTGAGTTCCACGGGCACTAAGCGAGCTGCAACAAACCCGGTCGCTATAGCAAAAATAAAACCGATAAAGCCACCGCTGGTAAGGCGCCTAACAAAGTTCAGAGAACGTTGAGATTGGTGGCGCTGCTTGGCGCGTTTATCCAGCCACATTAAATTGCCCGTTAAGATGACGTAGCAAGTTGCGAGTCCCATTAAGAGAAATGCGACACGCAATCCATAACCGGCAAAATCACCAAAGTGCAGCCGAGCAATGACTCCTAAGCCGCTGCGTACAGCATTGTTATGATTGTCTTTAGTTAGGTATATCAATTCTTGGTTGCTAATTTGATAATGCGCTTCTGTTTCGGTAGAAAATTTGTCAGCTCTTTGAGCCTGGAAAATCGCTACGGCACTTTCATCACCAAAGTGTTCAATCATAACGCGATTAACAGGAACATCGCCCATTTCCTTCGCTGCGATTTTTTCCAATTCATTGATGCCAGTAATGGGCACAGTTTGATTGGTTATCGCTAGGTGTGGCTCATTAAAACCTGCCGCGGCTAATAGCTTTTGCTGATCTCCTTGATAGAGAACCAGTGCGTAAGAGATTTGGTAAACAATGACTAAATTAAATACTAATCCAGTAAAGGCATACATCACGTGAAAGGGCAGGCCCATGGTGCCAATGATATTATGCGCATCTAGCCATTTATCTTTATTGCCATCTTTGCGGTATTGAAAGAAGTTTTTAAACAGTTTACGCCAATGGATCACCAGCCCACTAAGTACAGCAACAAAGAAAAATAATGTAATTATGCCAACAAAATAGACGCCAATGCGGCCAAGGCCTAAATTATAATGTAGCTGATAGACAAAGTTGCCGTAGTTAAATTTGCCAGCGTCGCCAATAATCTCGCCTGTTCTGGCGTCTAAGCTAATATGCACATCAGTATGATCTTCGCCGGTTTTAGGGTCTAAGCCCGTAATATTTTTAGCGAAATAAGCATCGATAAAAGGTGAGTGCTCATTTGGTGGTAATAAATAAAATCGATGGTCGACATAGACATCGTAATTTTTGGCAATCGTTGCGATGACCTTATCGTAATCTACCTCGTTATTTTGCAATGCATTGATTTGCTGTGCATGAACTGGAAGCTTTTCCCACGCCAAAATATTGTCTTTAAATAAACTGATAGAGCCAGCAAAGAACACGACAAATAATACGATTGATATAATTAAACCAATCCATGCATGGGCATTTGTTAATGACTTGAGTGTTTGATTGTTCATTTTATTAACTCATCAGCAGTATGGCATTTAGTAAACAAGAGGGAATTAAGACGAAGCTAAGGTGTTTAGCCGCCAAACGCGCCTTTTGGTGAGCAAAAGCCCATACCAATACGCCAGCCCAAATAGGAAAAGCTAAAACAAGCCCGGTAAGTAGTCGGATATCTTCAGCAAGTGGTAGCAGTAAATTTAAGTTGAGAACCAGTGAGATCGACAGTAACAGGCCAAATAAAAAGCCAATAAATGTTTTAGACCACATAATTGACTCCAGCTATTAAACACAGAAGCGACACTATCATTGCATTGAATAGCCACGGACGAGTCACATAAACAGACAAAATGGTGTGGCATACCAGTGCTAACATTAATACGACCACAGCAGCTAACAGTGATGATGCAAAGGCATAGGAAAGCGAAAAAACTAAGCAACCAATCAAAAAGCCTATTAATAACAAACTATTTGCGACTTTTTTATTGATTGAATGTTGAATAATCTGCTGTTTTTCACTGCCTAAATACGCAGCTAAACAACCTAACCAGATAGGGATTATTGCAAAAAAGCTCATGATAATCTAATTGATATTTATTATCATTCAATATTAAATTTTATCGTTGAGCGAAGCAACTATTACCCTGTTAAATATGTAAAAATTTATAACAATTTTAATGAATTACTGATTTTTTTACTTACACATTACTGTTTCGGTAGAAAATAAACTGCTTTTTACCTCTAAATTTCGCTTGGTACAGAGCTGAATCGGCTAACGTAATTAACTCATTGGGTGTGGCATTATTAAGGTGGGTCGATGCAATGCCAATACTAATACCAACATTCAAGTCGCCATTATCAGTATTAATTGCGCTGCTGACAGACTCAATAATTCGTTGAGAAATGGTTTCAATTTGATTTTTAGATAGTTGCTCTTCAAATAATATAACAAATTCATCACCGCCAATGCGGGCAGCCAGATCATAGCTTCTGATGGCACTTTTTAAACGACTCGCGACCTCAACTAACACTTGATCACCAACAGGGTGCCCAAAGTTGTCATTAATGGCTTTAAAACCATCTAAGTCCATATACATTAAATACAGATCAATCGGTTGGCGATCATTTTTATCATTAAATTGGGCCAGTTGGCGAAATAAATACCGGCGATTAGCGAGCGCGGTTAAGTTATCATGAAGTGATTCGTGTTCGAGTTCTTTTTGTAACTCCTTACGTTGCACTATCTCTTTTTTCAAGTCAGATAAACTGCTTTCTAATTCTTGAGTGCGTTTTCTAACTTGTGCTTCTAATTCGGATTGATAGCTTTGCAGCTTATGATTGGCATGCATTAATGCGTGCTGTGTTTTAAATGCATTAAGGGCAGATGAAATAACATGACTAATGGTAAAGAGCACATCAACTATGGTGCTGTCATATTCGTTTTCATTGCGATAAGACTGAATAATAAATGCTCCTAAAAAGGCCTCATGATGTGTGAGAGGAAAGCAGAGCCATTGTTTCGGAAGAGTGCCAAGCATTTTTACTGCACCAGTATCGATTAAATTTTGAATATCAACAGCTTGGTAATTACAGACTTGGTGACTTGATAATGCGTAAGCGGTTAAAGTGTGGTTAAGAGCCTCTTTTTCAATTCCTTGAATGGCATCAAAATCAATATCGTCTTTGACATCATGAAAGTAAGGAAATGTCAGGCGCTCATTATTGTCTTGCAACACAACGTAAAAGTTATCTGCGTACGTTACTTTTTGTAAAATACAATGAATATCCAGCAGAAATTTTTCAATAGAGTCGCAATTATTTAAGCACGCTACAATATCGGTTATGCGTTCTATAACATTCCTTTGTTCTATATCAGTAGGCATAATCACAGGGCTAAAAGGCCATTTTATGAATCACTGTATTTTAAAAATATAGAAGTAATTCGATAAAATACAAAAATCATTTGGACATCTAAACATCTAGAGCTTGATATTTCCGGCTATCCGTTCATAATTAGCCCCAGGTTTGAATAAGAAGTCGTGCAAGTATTAAAATTTTATCCATGAAATGTAATTTTAATACTTCTAGTAGGTGTTTTTACTTAATTCAAGGCAAATTTACACGTCAATAGTGAGTCTATTGCTAGTACATTTAACGCAGAAGTCAGTAAAAATAATCTTTAGAAGCGCATTTGTTATCCATACCTGAGGTTAAAGCCAATCTTCCACAGTTATAAGGATTAAATGATGCCAATCACAGTGCGCGATCAATTGCCCGCCATTAATACATTAAGGCAAGAAAATGTGTTTGTAATGCCGCAAAGCCGTGCGCAAACACAAGAGATCCGCCCAATGCGATTAGCCATTTTAAACCTGATGCCAAACAAGGTTGAGACTGAAGTACAGTTTATTCGTTTGCTGGCTAATTCGCCGTTGCAGGTAAATGTGGAGTTACTGCGTTTAGATACTCACCGTAGCAAAAATACCTCTGAGCAACATCTTGATATGTTCTATAAGTATTTTTCAGAAGTTAAAAACGAAAATTACGATGCCATGATTGTGACTGGCGCGCCATTGGCACACCTTGAATATAGCGATGTTGCGTATTGGCAAGAGTTGAAAGAGATTTTCGACTGGGCTGAACAGCATGTAACGTCTACTTTGTTTTCGTGCTGGGCCGCTCATGCAGGCTTATTCCATCACTATGGCTTAAAGCGCAAACTTAAAGCGAAAAAGCTCTGTGGTGTGTTTAAACATCAACGCTATTTTGAACACGCAGCGTTAACACGCGGTTTTGATGATGAGTTCTTGGTACCACATTCCCGTTATGGCCATATTAATGAAGCCGATATTGCAAACCACAGTCAGCTTGAAGTGATTGCCGGTTCGCCCGAAGTCGGCGCATTTTTAATTAAGAATAAATCGGGCTCGCAGGTGTTTTTAACTGGTCATCCAGAATACGATGCAGATACTTTAAAAAAAGAGTATTTACGCGACCTAGAAAAAGATCAGAATGCGCCTAAGCCAAATAATTATTTTCCTAATGATGATGCCAGCGCTAAACCAAGCAAAACTTGGCAGAGCCACGCCTTTTTATTATTTTCAAATTGGTTAAACTACTACGTTTATCAAACCACGCCATACGATATTAATTTAGTCAGCCAAGACGTAAGGACTAACAACTATGCCGAATAAATCACAGCAGTTAACCGCTGCATTAAAAGCGCGTATTCATATTCTTGATGGTGCAATGGGCACCATGATCCAGAAATATAAACTGGAAGAAGAAGATTACCGTGGTGAACGCTTTGCAAATTGGCATGTGTTGGTCAAAGGCAATAATGACTTACTTAGCTTAACGCAACCGCAAATTATTGAACAAATTCACCGTGAATATCTTGCAGCAGGCGCTGATATTATTGAAACCAACACCTTTAACGCGACTACCATTTCGATGGAAGACTATGAAATGGCAAGCTTAAGTCGTGAAATCAATCTTGAATCGGCAAAATTGGCGCGTAAAGTGTGTGATGAATTTGAAGCACAAGATCCAACTAAACCGCGCTATGTCGCCGGTGTGCTTGGTCCAACATCAAAAACCTGTTCTATTTCGCCAGATGTAAACGACCCTGGTTTTAGAAACGTTACCTTTGATGCCCTTGTTGAAGCCTATATTGAATCAACGCTGGCATTGATTGAAGGTGGCGCTGATTTAATTCTGATTGAGACTATTTTCGATACGCTTAATTCAAAAGCAGCGGCTTTTGCAGTAGAAGAAGCATTTGAGCAAGCAGGTGTTACTTTACCTGTAATGATTTCAGGCACCATTACTGATGCATCTGGCCGCACTTTATCAGGCCAAACAACCGAGGCATTCTACAATTCTATTCGTCATATTAAGCCTATTTCAATTGGCCTTAACTGTGCGCTTGGGCCAGATTTATTGCGCCAATATGTAGAAGAGTTATCGCGTGTATGTGAAACCTTTGTATCGGTCCACCCTAATGCAGGCCTACCGAACGAATTTGGTGAATACGATTTAGAAGCAGGCGAAATGGCAAAAGAGATTATTGATTGGGCTGAGTCGGGCTTTATTAATATTGTCGGCGGCTGTTGTGGCACCACGCCTGAGCACATTAATGCGATGTATCAAGGCACAAAAAATGTAGCACCGCGCCAATTACCCGAACTTGAAGTGCGCATGCGCTTAGCTGGCCTTGAAGCCTGTAATTTAAACTAGGAGCAAACATGACAAGCAGTACAGCAGTATTTACCAATGTTGGTGAACGTACCAATGTTACGGGGTCAGCCCGTTTTAAACGTTTAATCCTAGAAGAAGATTACGAAACCGCACTCGAAGTTGCCCGTGAGCAAGTAGAGAACGGCGCGCAAATTATCGATATCAACATGGATGAAGCCATGTTGGATTCAAAGGCGGCAATGGTACGCTTTTTAAATCTAATTGCGTCAGAACCAGACATCTCTCGTGTACCCATTATGGTCGACTCATCGAAGTGGGATGTCATTGAAGCAGGCTTAAAATGCATTCAAGGTAAGGCAATCGTTAACTCGATTTCACTTAAAGAAGGTGAAGAGCCGTTTATCCAGCAAGCTAAAATCATTAAGCGTTTTGGTGCCGCTGCGGTTGTTATGGCGTTTGATGAAACAGGTCAAGCAGAAACGGCCGACCGTAAATTTGAAATTTGTCAGCGTTCGTACCGTATTCTAGTAGACCAATTAGGTTTTCCGCCTGAAGACATTATTTTTGACCCGAATATTTTTGCGGTAGCTACGGGTATTGAAGAACACGACAACTACGCCGTTGAGTTTATTGAAGGTACGCGCCGCATTAAACAAAATTTACCGCACTGTAAAGTGTCGGGCGGTGTCTCAAATGTATCCTTCTCATTTCGTGGTAATAACCCGGTGCGTGAAGCAATTCACTCGGTGTTTTTATATCACGCGATTAAAGCGGGTATGGACATGGGTATCGTTAATGCCGGTCAGCTTGCGGTTTACGATGATATTCCAAAAGAACTGCGCGATGCAGTTGAAGACGTAGTATTAAATACCGACCCTGAAGCGGGTGAGCGCTTAGTTGAACTTGCGCCTAAATACTCAGGGCAAGGCGTTGAAGCGAAAAAAGAAGATTTAGAATGGCGCAGCTGGCCTGTTGCAAAGCGTTTAGAGCATGCTCTTGTTAAAGGTATTACCGAATTTATTGACGAAGATACCGAAGAGGCACGCCAGCAAGCTGATAAACCAATTCAAGTAATTGAAGGTCCATTAATGGACGGTATGAATGTCGTCGGTGACTTGTTTGGTGCTGGTAAAATGTTCTTACCGCAGGTTGTTAAATCGGCGCGGGTAATGAAGCGCGCGGTTGCCTATCTAGACCCGTTTATTGAAGCGGAAAAAGAAGAGGGCGCATCCAACGGAAAAATCCTAATGGCTACCGTGAAAGGTGATGTACACGATATTGGTAAAAACATTGTGGGTGTTGTACTGCAATGTAATAACTACGAAGTGATCGACCTTGGGGTAATGGTTCCTGCGGAAACCATTTTACGCACAGCGATTGAAGAGAAGGTCGATATTATTGGTCTTTCTGGCCTGATTACGCCATCGCTTGATGAAATGGTGCATGTGGCAAAAGAAATGACACGCCAAGGGTTTGATATTCCGCTACTTATTGGTGGTGCAACCACATCAAAAGCGCATACTGCGGTTAAAATTGAACCGGAATATGACAAAGGCGTGGTGTATGTAAATAACGCATCGCGTGCAGTTGGTGTGGCGTCAAGCTTGTTAAGCAAAACGCAAAAGCCAGAATTTTTAGCCAAGACTACGGCTGAATATGAAAAAGTGCGTGAGCAACAAGCGCGTAAGCGTCCACGCTCAAAACCTGTAACCTTGGCTGCTGCTCGTGCGAATAGCGCACCAATCGACTTCAAAAACTACACGCCTCCGGTGCCGAAACAGCTTGGCGTGACAGAGTTTAAAGATGTCTCAATTGAGACATTGCGTGAGTATATCGACTGGACGCCATTTTTTATGACGTGGTCGCTCGCTGGTAAATACCCACGTATTTTAGAAGATGAAATTGTGGGCGAAGAGGCAAAACAACTGTTTAAAGATGCTAACGAGATGCTGGATGATTTAGCGTCATCAAACAAGCTGCAACCGTTAGGCGTAATGGGTATCTTCCCGGCTAACCGTGTTGAAGATGATATTGAAATTTACTCAGATGAATCGCGCAGCGATGTGCTTGTGACAAGTTGTCAGTTACGTCAGCAAACCGAGAAAAAAGACTTCCCTAACTACTGTTTAGCTGATTATATTGCGCCAAAAGGTACACCAGATTACTTTGGTGCATTTGCGGTAACAGGCGGATTAGAAGAAGATGATTTAGCGGATGTATTCGAGCAGCAGCAAGATGACTATAACAAGATTATGGTAAAAGCTGTTGCTGACCGTCTAGCGGAAGCCTTTGCTGAATATTTGCATGAGCGTGTGCGTAAAGAGATTTGGGGCTTTGCAGCCGATGAAAACTTATCGAACGATGAGCTTATTCGCGAAAATTACCAAGGTATTCGTCCGGCTCCAGGTTATCCAGCCTGCCCAGAGCATACTGAAAAGCAAAAAATTTGGCAATTACTCGATGTTGAAAATCGCATCGGTATGAAGCTGACAAGCTCTTATGCGATGTGGCCGGGTGCTGCCGTTTCAGGTTGGTATTTTTCTCACCCAGATTCGAAATATTTCGCCGTTGCGCAAATTCAGCAAGATCAGCTTGAAGATTATGCGCTGCGTCAAGGCATGAGTCTTGAAGAGGCTGAGCGCTGGCTTGGGCCAAACCTTTAATTGTTAGGGAGATGCTTATCTCCCTTTTTTCAATCTTGTTATCAAGCAATACCTTTTCATCTAAATCAAAAAGAAATGATTACACTTTAGCTTTATCGTTTTTAATTCGCTTTTGCGCTTTTCTTTGATAATACTGTATTAATAATTATATGAGTTTTCAGGCAAATGATTAAAACGCTTAACTTTGTAGTTGCATTAATTCTAATGTTCTCAAGCTCTGTGAGCGCTGAACTCGATATATTATTTGTCAATCCATCCATCCCGAATGAACCTTTTTGGCAAAGTGTAGAGGAAATCACCCAATCAGCTGCGCTGCAATTTGATACTAAATTGAAAGTGATTTATGGCATGGGAAACCGGATTGTTCAGTTGGAATCTGTTAAATCTTATCTAGCCAAAAATAAAAAACCTCAGTACGCCATCGTATTAAATTACCCAGGTGGTTCACATGCATTAATGTCCTTATTAGATGAGCATAAGATTAAATTTGTCACCTTAGAGCAAACCATTTTTGATGAGGAACGTGAGAAAATAGGACTTGCTGGTCAACATTATAAACATTGGATAGGTGAAATTTATTTCGATAATCATCAGGCGGGTAAACAATTAGCCAAGGCGCTAGCATTACTTAAAAATGCGAAATTGCCTAACAAGGAAACCCAAGTTGTAGCAATAAACGGGCACTATGGCAGTGAATCACAAGCGCGATTTAATGGCATGAGAGAGTACTTTGAAAATAATCAGGGCATCGTTTATCAAGCGGTCCATGCGGGATGGTCAGAGCAAATTGCTTACAAGCAAACCAAAGCATTACTTGCACGCTTTCCGGAGGTTAATGTGATATGGGCTGCATCAGATTTAATGGCTTTAGGCGCCAGTGAAGCCGCGGTTGACAGTGGTAAAATACCGAATAAAGACATTTTTATTGGCGGTTTTGATTGGCTTACAAGAGCGGTTAAAGCAGTTGAAAAACAATCCCTAAGTGCTTCTATTGGCGGCCATAAAGTGATGGGGGCGTGGGCGCTGATCAGTATTATTCTGCACAACTCAGGTCAAGATCTGTTTGCAAAACAAGATAAGAAGAAACTTACTTTTAACCTTGATGTGTTAACCAAGCAAAATGTTGCTCATTATCAAGCGCACAAAACAAAAATTAACTGGGAAGATTACAACTTTAAAGCGCTTAAAGAAAAAGTGGCATTAAGCCACTCTATCGCAGATTTAAGCCCATTAAACCCAAATGAACATAATTAGAGCGTGTTGCCCTTTGCTGTCTTTTTCTGCAGCAGTTTGTTTGGCATTTAGACGAGGCAAAGTGATTGAGGTGTAGTTAATTTACATAAATGAGCGATAAAGACTTTATGGTAGGGCAACGCAGTATAAATGCCAAACAAGCGCAGCCTAAAAGGTTCAACCCAAAGCGTTTTGTTCTTTGTTGTTGCTTCTTGACTTAGCCCGCTAGGCCTACAAAGCAACGCCGCGATCAAAAAGCTTTGGATTTGAACAGAATTTAGACCACAAAGATTAACACGCTCTAACTTGCTAGTTGCTTTTCAGCAAGATTCAATTCCATTGTCGCTTTTAATAAACGGTAAAGGTTAATTGATGCATCAATTTCTTCTTTACGGTTGGTTAAGCTTTCAATGTTTAAGCCTAGCGGCACGTCTAAGTGCGCACAGCTTTGTAAAATAAGGTTTAAGTTTTCACGGCAAATGCGCACTGATTCATTCAGCGACTGCTCAGAATCTAAAATACGCCACTTCGTTGCCTCCGGCACTGAGATACCAAGCCACTGCATAAACTCGAGTGTTTTTTCACTGCCGCAAGGCGTAAAAGTTAAGATAATACGATTAGGTGTTAACCCTTGTTGCTTACAACTGCGAGCATAGCTAGTGATTAAGTCTATAGTTGCTTGTGCATCATATACCGCTTGTGAAATAAAGTATTCACAGCCTTGTGCTGTTTTTTCTAACAGACGCTCATGTTCATTGCGCTTTGATGCATGGCGCTCAGCAATAGTCACACCACCTAAGAAAAATTTACTGTGATGTTCACTTAATGCGTTATAGGCATTTGGTAAACTTAATTTAATCTCACCTTCAGACGATGGGCTGCCCACTAAAACAAGGTTGTTAAGTGCATATTTTTCTTTGGTTTCTGTTAGCCAGTTATTAAATTCTTTCACACCACGCTGCGCGACACTTTTATAGGTAATCACATCCAGCTTTGACAAATCGCTTAGTAATAGGCTGTATTCACGCGGGTCTACGGTGTGTTTAAACGGGAAAGGGCGAGGTACACTGGTACGGCTGCTTTCGTCTTGAATATCGTAAATTACCAGCCCGTCGTACTCAATTTCATGCAAACGCCCCAGTAACTTATTGGCAATCTCTGTCACTTTATCTTTTTCAGTACCCATTTTTGGCGGCGTAGTACCAATCAAATAAACGCCTTGCGTTGGGTCTTGAATTTTCTGTTGTAAAGATAAAGCCATTTTTCCACACCATAAATAATTTCGATACGCTAACTATAGCAGCCTTTTAGACGTCTAAATAGCTAAAATTTAAAATTGCGACTGAAAAAAATTGTAATGGAACTTGAGATAAATTCATGATGTGAGGTTTCAGGTTTCAGGTTTCAGATTTCAGGTTTCAACATTGCTCAAATTTGAATTCTTAATTCTAAGTTCTGAATCCTTGATTCTTAGCCCTTCAGTCTGAAATTTAATGTTGCAAAACATTTACACCCATTTACCGCAATTGCTCGCTTAACATCGCGAACATCGCCATAATTACCCAGTTTAGAAAAACTCTATAAAACAATTATCCAAACCAAGGGAAACAGTATGAAACTTAAATTGGTTGCAGCAAGTGTAGCAATTGCACTATCACTTGCTGGTTGTAATAGCACAACATCTTCAGATAGTGCACAAGCAGAGACGTCAGTAAAAGCTGAAAACAAAGTATTTGCTCAAGAATATGTGCTAGAAGAGCTCGATAACGGCCTTCGTGTAATGGTGGTTAAAACAGATTACCCAGATGTAGTGTCACTGCAAATTCCAGTATCAGTGGGTTCACGTAACGAAGTTGAAGCAGGTAAAACTGGTTTTGCACACTTCTTTGAGCATATGATGTTTAAAGGTTCTGAGAAATTCCCACAAGATGTTTACTCAGACATTCTTAAAAATTCAGGTGTCGATAACCGCGCTTATACTACAAACGATTACACTAACTACCACCTTAATTTCTCAAAACAGCACTTAGAAACTGTGCTTGAAATTAAAGGCGATATTTTCCAAAACCTAAAATACACTGAATCACAATTTAGAACAGAAGCGCTGACGGTTAAAGGTGAGTACCTTAAGAATAATGCCAACCCAATTCGTCAGTTATTAAGTGCAGTGCGAAACGAAGCGTTTGAAAAGCATACCTACAAGCACACGACTATGGGCTTTTTTGAAGACATCGAAAAAATGCCAGATCAAATGGCTTACGGTGAAGAGTTCTTTAAAAAGTTTTATAAGCCTGAATATGTTTCGCTCATTATTACCGGTGATGTAGACCCGAACGATACCATTGAACTGGTTAAAAAGCATTGGGGTAACTGGCAGCGTGGCGATTATGTTGCTGATATTCCCGTAGAGCCAAAGCAAACCGCGGCAAAATACCTCCATAAACAAAGTGAAGGTTTACCGGGTCACTGGTTACTTGTTTCTTACAAGGGGCCTGCGTGGCAACCGACGGAAAAAGACCGTGCTGCAGTAGATTTAATCTCGCAATTATATTTCTCAAATAACTCAGCGCTATACCAAGAGTTAGTTGTAGAGAAACAACTCGCTAGTCAGATGTTTACTTATAACGCTGAAACGAAAGACCCTGGTTTATTACATGTATTTGTAAAAGTTGAAAAAGAAGATGATTTAGCAAAAGTTCGTGATGCGATTAATCGTACTTATGCAAAAGCGCGTACCGAGTTAGTCGATTCTGATAAGCTTGCTAATTTAAAATCGAACCTAAAATACAGCTTTGTGAATGGTCTAGATTCATCACAAGCAATTGCGTCAACCCTTGCAAGTTACATGCATTTTGAGCGTGACCCAGAAGTGATTAACCAGCTTTACGCAACGGCAGATAGTATTTCAGCTGAAGATATTCGTGAAATTGCTAATAAGTACTTTATTGACTCGGGTCGTACAACTGTGACTATGTCGGCGCTTGAATCGGTTAAAGGGTTTGAGCAAGAAGTGGACTTAAACGCGACTGTTGCCGAATTAAATAAGCCGCAAGGCGATGCTAAATTCTCTGTACTTGATATGCGCAGCAGCTCACCGCTAGTTGATGTGAATCTATTATTCTACACAGGTGCAGCAGCAGATCCTGAAGGTAAAAAAGGCCTTGCAGCAATTACAGCTAATATGATTGCACGTGGTGGCTCTGAGTCGCGCTCATACAAGGAAATTCAAAAAGCGCTTTACCCAATTGCTGGTAGCTTTGGCGTACAGATTGATAAAGAAATGGTGTCATTCCGTGGCCGTGTTAATAAAGACAAGGTAGATGAGTGGTACAAAATTGTTAGTGACCAACTACTTAATCCAGGTTGGCGTGAAGACGACTTTAAGCGTTTAAAGAAAGAGCAGCTAGATGGCATCAAAGCAGGCCTTAAAGCATCTAACGATGAAGAGCTTGGCAAAGAAGTGTTATACAGCAAGCTTTACCAAGGCCATGCATATGAAAGCTACAACTATGGTGATATTTCTGATTTAGAAGCACTCACACTTGAAGACTTAAAAGCATTTTATAAAGCTGAATTTACCCAAGCTAAATTAAATGTCGGTATTTCAGGTGCCATGTCAGATGCAGCAAAAGCGAAGCTGCTTAAAGACTTAAGCACACTTCCTGAAGGCAGTGAAAAGCGCTTAACGATTGCTGATGCGCCTAAGTTGGAAGGTCGTCATGCAACTATCGTTGAAAAACCAGCTAAATCAACAGCGGTAAGCTTTGGTTTCCCGATTGATACGATTCGTAGCGATAAAGATTGGGCGGCACTTTGGTTAATGCGTTCTTACTTTGGTGAGCACCGTAACTCAAACAGCTTCTTATATCAGCGTATTCGCCAAATTCGTGGTATGAACTATGGTGATTACGCGTATATTGAGTACTTCCCACGTGGTATGTATCAAACTAAACCAGATGCTAACTTAGGTCGTTCTGAGCAGATTTTCCAAATCTGGTTGCGTCCACTACGCTCTAACAATGATGCGCACTTTGCAACACGTGTTGCGCAATACGAGCTTGATAAGCTAATTGAAAACGGCATGAGCAAAGAAGATTTCGAATCAACTCGTAACTTCTTAACTAACTTTGTGCCGCAAATGGTTGCAAGCCAAGATCGCCAGTTAGGTTATGCACTTGATAGCAAGTTCTACAATACTGATGAATTTGTTGCGTATGTTCGTAAGCAGCTTGCGAGCTTAACCGTTGAAGATGTAAACCGTGTTATTCGTGACAACCTGCAAAATAAAAACATTCACTATGTATTTATTACCGGTGATGCGAAAGACATGAAAGCACGCTTAGCAAACGAAACGGTTTCTCCGCTTAAATACAATGCTGAAAAACCAAAATCACTTACTGATGAAGATAAGGTAATTGAAAGCTACAAGCTAGCTATCGATAAAGCCAACATCGAAGTGATGGATGTAAAAGACGTTTTTAAGTAATTTAATGTCCGTTTAATATATTTTAAAAAGCCCACTAAATGTGGGCTTTTTTATTGGCTAGATTGTAACTTCAGCGATTAACTTTTTAGATGCGTTAAACTCTCTACTATGCTGCTGACATTCGATTGATTAATAGCTAATAATGTGTGTTATTTTTATTTAAATAAACCTGAAGCTTAGTGATCTTTGTTTGGTACATCTCTTCGAGGTTGTCATCATGGGTTAATTTAAGTGCTGTTTCAAAAGCATTTTTTGCCTTACCTGCATTATTTAACTTTAAGTAAGAACGCCCTAACCCTTGGTAAGCATTCCTGAGATAAGGTGCAAATTTGGCCGCTTGTTTGTAGTATTTAATAGCCAGTTGATAATCCTTATTGTGAAATGCTTCGTCAGCTAAATTAAGCCAGGCAAATGGTGTCGGATCATTGGAATTGTTTATTCTAGTTGTGATGCGATTAACTGTTTCATTGTCTTTGATGTTTTTTGCCAAAATCCGATAGTTGATTAAAATATCGAGATTATCAGGTGCGACGTTTAGCCCTTGTTGATAGATACTTTCAGCTTCATCATAGCGTTTTAATCGAGATAAACTAACAGCCAACGTATTAAGTAAATTTAAGTTTTGGGGAGAAATAAGCACGCCTTGTTTTGCTATTGCAAGCGCTGCTTCATAGTGGTTATTCGCAATCGCTTCAGATGCTAAGTTTTGATAGTAAAGGCTGATAAAATAGTCATGATCGATGTTTTTTTTGATATGTGTTCTTCTTGCTGGAAAGTAATCGACGATTATACCTCCTCTTAATGAGAGTAGCTGTTGCTCTGTTTCCGCCTGAGATGCGAACAGCTTAGTTCTTACGTGGTTAGAAATTAGATCTAAGCCATCTTGTCTCAAATACAAGGGACTACTTGAGATAAGATCAAACCCATACTCAATGTCGACTAACTGAGCATAAGCCGAGGTTAATATTGCCAGCGATAAACAATTTCCTCCTTTTTTATAAATAGACTCAGCTGCCGTTAATGTATTGCCATAGTAATTAAAGTTAGCAAGTTTGCTCTCTAAGTATTTATAGAGATGATCGTATGCTGTCTTGTTTTCTGGCTTACGCTGCATATGTTCAAGTACTTTGAAGCGCTCAGCTTGGGGTAAATCAAAAATATGTTGGTGTGAGATCTCTAGAAGCTTATTGGTTTTAATCGCTTGCACAGAATGTTCGAGCGTATGTTTAGGCTCACTAATTTGTTTTGGCGCAGTTTTATATGCACACCCAGAAGTAGCTAAAGCCAGTAATATGATCAGTACTTTCAATGTTAAATGTGAACCTTACTAAAGTGAGACGCTAAATTTATCCTAATACTTAAATCAACCTATTAAAAGCTGTTATTTGAGGGGAAAAAACAGAGGCATTACCATTCATACTCAATTTATTTTCGTTGCATAGCGCAGATGTCTTTCAAAATATTTCGCTTTCAACAGATGTGAATGAAATTTACCTGTACGGTCGAAAAGTCGAACATGAGCCGTTGTTACATTATGCCAAACCTGGTTTTATTCAATATGCCAAGTTATTTTTGGGTTTTGAGCGGTAAGGCGATTGGTTAAGTTAATCACAAGTTTACTTACAAATATTAACTAATAAGTAAATTACATGGCTGGATAAATAGCTAACGCAATGAAATAATGAGGCTAACTTAGCGCATGTTTGCTCATGCGACATATTGATAGGAAGCTTTATGATTAAAAAATTTGCGTTGGTAAGTGTTTTACTAGCTAGCTTAACAGCCTGTAAAACGACAGTGCCGATGAGAGACTTTAACAATAATTTAGTACCAACAACGAACCAAACATTAACACAAACGGATGTTGCCAAGGCGATTTTAAAAGCCTGTGTTCAGCTTGGTTGGCAATGTCAAAAGCTAGAATCAGGTAAGATTGCTGGACAGCTTAATATTCGTAGCCACCAATTAATGGTTGATATTAACTACAACGCTAAAACCTATGATATTAAATATAAAGACTCGGTAAATTTAAAATACAATGGTAAAAAAATTCACCGCCAATATGTTAACTGGGTGAATAATTTGATTCGTCATACTAATGCAGAACTGATTTAAGCTTAAAGGCAGCCAAGGCTGCCTTTATTCGTTTAATGTTATATTAATCTCAAAATTAACGGAGCGCGCTAAAAAGCAGGCTTCATGAGCTTGGTGGTGTAACTCTACCAAGCTTTTTTTATGCGCAATTGATTGCTCTGCCAATATCACCTCAGGTTTTAACGTGACACTCGTAATACATAGTTTGCCTTCATCGTTCTTAGCAAGTTCGCCAACTGGGTTATCAGTATAACCTTCAATCACAATACCTTGATTAGCGGCAAAGTGCAGAAAAAATAACATATGACAACTTGCAAGCGATGCAATAAAGGCTTCTTCAGGGTCGACAAAATCAGGGTTAGAAAAAGGGGGGAGCACTATCATTGGAGAGGGTGAGGCAGGCATTGAAAAGCCGCCATCAAAACGCCATTGATGAACTCGGTTGTAACGTCCATCAATAAACATTTCATTAGGCGCTTTTTGCCATTCAATATGAGCACTGTGTTGCGACATCTGGTTTCCTAATTTAAAACAGCTTTAAAGGAATTTTGCTGGTTATCTGTGATTAAATAAAGTGATAATATTTTCAAGTGATGTGAGTAAAATTTGAATCATAATTATGAACACTAGCCTGTTATCCAATTTACACACCTTTGTTGTGGCCGCTGAACAGCTTAACTTTAGCCGAGCAAGCGATTTACTTCACATAACGCCAAGTGCGGTAAGTCACCAAATGAAACAGTTAGAAACGCATTTAGATGTGAAATTATTTGTTCGCAAATCAAAAGGGGTAGCACTTACCAATGAAGCGAAACTGCTTTATAGCTCAGTAAAAAAAGCCTTTTCAGAAATAGAGTCTGGTGTTGAAAAAGCGCAAGCGCCGAACACCCAAAAGCTGGTTATAGCGGCTATCCCGAGTGTTGTTTCTTGTGTATTAGTGAATAAATTAGCCGAGCTGCAAGCTTTGTTACCTAACTATCAAATACAATTTATTAGTCAGCATCACATTGTTAACTTTGAACAGCAAAATATTGATTGTCATATTCACTTTGGTAATGGCAAATATGCTAATGCAGTTGCTAAAAAATTGGCAAATGAAGTTGTGTATCCGGTGTGTGCACCGAATGTGATTAATCAACATAACGCATTGAAGCTTATTCAGTATGCTGCCGGAATGGAAGATAAGCCCGGAGGCTTAAGCTGGCAACAGTGGCAAAAGCACTTTAATCTTCCCATGCAATCACCCTGTTTGGTTTTTGATGAGGTGGGGCTTGCATTAAGTGCAGCGCAGCAAGCGCAGGGTAAGACATTGGCTTGGCATCAATTAGCGAAACATGCGATTTCTCAAAACCAACTGGATCGTATTGGCACTGAGCAAATAACACTGCCTTTTAGCTATTATTTTGTTACTCACAAAGATTACAGTGAGCGCGATGAACTTAAACTGCTTTTTACTTGGTTAGAGCAGTTATTTTGTCCTTAACTCGCTTTTAAATTGGTTTGTAAGTTACCTTTTTGTTTTAACTTATAAACTGTTAACCACGTAATTGTGATAAGTAAAATCGGCAAGGTAACAAGGTTTAAAGTCTGCCAGCCTACGGTGGCTTCTAACCAACCTGCACTTAATGCAGAGAGGGTTACCATGCTAAACACTAAAAACTCATTGGTGGCTTGGGCTTTAGCACGCTCTTGCGGTAGGTAAGTTTGGCTCACCATTTGTGTCGCGCTGATAAACATAAAATTCCAACCTACGCCTAATAAAAACAGTGCTGCTAAAAAGTGCCAATGGCTTAAACCAAGCAAATTTACTAAGCAGCAGAGCGCTATCAATACTATTCCAGCATACATCATGGTGACTTGGCCAAAACGTTCTATTAATTTGCCGCTAAAAAATGACGGTAAAAACATGCCCAATACGTGCCATTCAATCACTAATGCAGATTCTGCTAAGTCAAAGCCATGGCGATGCATTGCCAGTGGCGTTGCCGTCATCAATAAGTTCATAACCGTGTAACTCACCATGGCAATAAACACCGCGGTCATAAATTTAGGTGAAGTGGCGATGGTTTTTAATGATCTGCTTTCTCCAATATTTTGTGTCTGTGACACTTCATTAAATTTAACGAGCTGCAACAGTAGCAGTGCAATGGCGTATAAAAACGCAAGGGCAATAAACGCATTTGCATAGTTTAATGTTGGATAGTGAAGGTTGACCCATACCGCTAAATTGGGGCCAAGTATCGCGGCGACAACACCACTTGCCATTACGGTTGATATTGCCACAGCTGGTTTGTCGCTTGCTTCAATTGCAGCAAAGCGATAGAGCGTGGCAAAGCCTATACCAATGCCAATTAAGAAAGTGGCAAAGCTAAATAACCAAAACTGACTTTGTATTAAACTAAAATAACCTAGTACAGCACCACTTATTCCAATGGTATTGCCTAGACTAAAGCCAAGTTTGCGACCTGTTTTTGCCATAATCAATGACGCTGGAATAGTGGTTAACAATAGTCCAAACATTTGCATAGCCACAGGGAAGGTGATAAACGTCGTACTGGGACTTAATGCTTGCCCAACGAGCGCAGAAATCGTCACAAGTAAGATGTTTCCAGTAGTAATAAGTCCTTGGCAAAAAGCCAAAAGTACAACGTTCTTATTCATTAAGCGGCACGATTAAATTTGGATTTGGGGCACCATTTCTAGCACACATTTATCTAAAGGCAAATAAATCAGTCTAACAACTTGTCTTTAATTACTTACTCAAGTTAACAAAAAGCGTTAAACTCGTTTAAAATTAAGCTATAAAGCTAAAAGTAGTTAAAGTGATTGGTGTTGTTATGCGTCATAATATTTGGCAAGAATTACGTAAAGAAGCAGAAGCCCTTGTGCAAAAAGAGCCATTACTGGCAAGCCACGTTTATTCGTGCGTATTAAATCACGAGTGTCTAGGTTCTGCGTTAAGCTTTATTGTAGCCAATAAGTTATCTGACCGCGGTGGTTTCAGCTTTCACATTCCGTGAATTATTTGATCAGGCATTTGTTAATTGCGATACCATGCTTGATCACGTCGCTCATGATATAAAAGCAGTGCGAGATCGTGACCCTGCAGTTGATAACTACCTAACAGTGCTTTTGAACTTAAAAGGTTTTCAGTCAATTCAAGTTCATCGTCTAGCACACTGCTTATGGCGTCAAGATAGAAAAGAACTCGCACAATTTATCCAAAGTCGTAATTCAGAGGTATTTGGTGTAGATATTCACCCTGCATGCCAGGTGGGTAAAGGCATCATGTTTGACCATGCAACGGGTATTGTTGTAGGTGAAACCGCAATCATTGAAGACAATGTCTCTATTTTACAAGGTGTAACTTTAGGTGGTACGGGTAACGAACAAGGCGATCGTCACCCGAAAATTCGCCACGGTGTTATGATTGGCGCAGGCGCCAAAGTACTGGGTAATATTGATGTTGGGGAAGGTGCTAAAATTGGCGCAGGCTCAGTGGTTGTCGCTGATGTTGAAGAACACACGACGGTGGTCGGTGTACCAGCTAAAGTAGTGGGTAAACCAACTACAGAGTGTCCAGCGGAAACTATGGATCAGTGTTTTGTTTCAGATATGTCTGACGAAGCTGTTTGCTCGCTATCGAGGCGCTGCATTGTAAAACTGCTTTCTAATCTAGCAATTTCTCCACTTTCAGACAGCGCATTAATTGCTTTGGCAAATGCGCTGGCTTTCGAACTCTCATCAACTTTATACGGTAAATTATCGACTGATGTGGCTTTATCGGCTTGGTAATTTTCGTTTTGTTATTGCTTTAAAATGTTTTGATCTTTTAGAAAAACCCAAAAACATCGGTTTTGGCGTTAAAGCAGCAGTCGTGAACATTGACGTGTGCATTTGGGTTGTTATTTAAGTAATAGGTTATTGATGCTTTGTTGTAGATAAAAAAGTCAGCTTGTTTTTTTCTCAAGTACTTTAATTGCATCGCTAATACCCAAATCTTGCCCATAACGCACCAAGATATCCTGCTGCCTCAACTTGCGATTTTCTGCCGCCGTAAGGTTTTAATAAGACTTTGTGGTTTAAATCATCAAATGACTTTATTTCGGTTATGTCCTTATGCGTTAGGATAATGCTATGACTGCTTAGGCCATTCTCAAAAAAGTAAATATCCTTACTACGTTCAATACTAAAACCGAAACCAGGGTAAAAATCGATATTGCCGTCTTTGAGTAATTTGATAATACGTTTTTTGGGTGCTCTTTTTACTTTTAACGTGCAGTTAATAAGCGTAGCGGCACGTTCAAAAATAGCATGGTAGAGTCCGTTATTTGATGGCAAAGCATCAATCAAAGGTAGGCGAGCACTTGTGCGGTAACCCATGGTGATTTCGCAACCTAAGGTAACACCGCTGCAAACCAGTAAAAATAATAAAAAAGATAAGCGATACATCATGTTGCATTTAAATATTACTGTCTGCTTATAACAGCATATTCTGCTTTTTTACTCAAATAAGTTCAAAAATTTCATATTCTTTATCGAGCAATCAAAATAAACGTCATCCCCACAGACTGTTTTAGTAATTTCTTCGCAATCGGCGCATTGGGAGTCACAATTTGGCATATGACATCATTTAGTTTTACCTTATTGCCGCCAGCTACGGAAGAATAAATACCCATAGTGGCGCATCTGTTTGGTTATCAACTAGAGTACAAGGTGGGCGAGTTGTACTTGCTCGCGTTGGCTGGGAAAAGCGGTTTCTTTAAGTACCTGTATATCTTGTCTTAGTGATTCTATACGTTTGCTTTGGCCTTCAGCGAGGTAAGCCATTTCTATGCCGAGACTATCGTATTGAGTCTCAGCCTTTACTTTGCTCATGCGTAGCATCTTGATGGGCGTGAGTTGCAGATTGCACGGCGATATTTAAGCTATTTTCAAGTTGCAAAATAAGCGTATCAATCACTTGGTGTTTATTTATCATTGCGTTTTTGATACCTGTGTTACTGTGCTTTCAATGTGACCATCGGCAAGCTGGGTAACCAAGTTATCGCCTTCTGTAATGTTGGCTACTGTGTTAACCACTTTAGAGTTTTTTGAAGTCATAGAATAGCGCGTGCTAATACTGCAAGGTGGGCTGGTGGCATTTAATTTGCAGCCAGTACCCGCAAGTTGCTTTTCGGAAAACTCTAATTGTTTTCTTGGCTGAATGAAGTCGTGTCACTAAATTTTGCAGCGTTTGTCCTGCGTGACTTAGTTTGGTTTTGCGGGCGGTTGCTTTTTCTAATCTTGCTTTTAAAGTGTGTTGTGTATATTTAGCCGATTCAAGCTGGCGGTTTATGCTGTTTAGCAAGCGAATTTCGAGTTCATCTCGTAATTGTGCTTGTTGGTTTAAACGATTAGTTGGGTGGTAGCGTAATAGACGCTGCTCAAGTACTTGGTAATTGTGTGATGCAACTTGCAGGTGTTTTCTCATATGTTGATGTAATTGGCTTTGCAGTACATCGATATGCTGAGTTAAATGATTTTTATCTGGGCTAACAATTTCAGCTGCTTGCGATGGCGTTGCTGCACGTAAGTCCGCAACATAATCAGAAATAGTGGTATCAATTTCATGACCAACAGCACTCACTACAGGAATGTGTGAGTTGAAAATAGCGCGTGCAAGCATTTCATGGTTAAAGCACCATAAATCTTCCATTGAGCCACCACCTCGTCCAAGAATAATCACATCGACTTCGTTTCGCTGATTCGCGAGTTGTAACTGTTCTATTAACTGGGTGTGAGCTTCATTACCTTGCACCAGTGCAGGATAAATCACTACCTCAAGTTGCGGCGCACGTTTTTCGAGTACCGTGAGAATATCTTTAATTGCAGCGCCAGTCGGAGAGGTGATCACCCCTAAGCGGCGAATGTTATTAGGTAGCGGTTTTTTAAATTCACTGGCAAATAGGCCTTCGCCAGCTAGTTGCATTTTTAGCGCATCAAACTGTTGCTTTAGCTGGCCTTCACCTGCTGGTTCAATGTGCTCCACAATCAGCTGATAATCACCGCGAGGTTCGTACAGTGATACGCGAGCTCGTACTAATACTTGGTCACCGTTTTTTGGTTTGAAAGTTGCGCTACGGTTATTACCACGCCACATTGCCGCACGAATTTGCGCGTTATCGTCTTTTAAACTGAAATACCAATGGCCAGAACTTGGGGAAATAAAGTTCGATATTTCCCCAGTAAGTTGCAAAGAATAGAAATTTTGTTCAAGTAAATAGCGTATTTCTTTGTTTAGTAGGGAAACGGTATAGGTTTTTTGTATCTGATTTTGCAACATAACAGTTTGATTTAACGCTGAATGGGAAATATTCTAACATAAAATATCAAATTTTATTTTACTAGAATGAGATTCGCTGATAAAATCCTCCCGCAACTCCCTACACCCACATATATCATGAGAAGTTGCAAATGCTTAGGATCGCTAAAGAAGCTTTAACCTTTGATGACGTACTATTAGTACCAGGCCACTCAACTGTATTACCTCATACAGCTAACCTTAAAACGCGTCTAACTAAATCAATCGAACTAAACCTACCTATCGTTTCTGCGTCTATGGACACAGTAACCGAGGCACGTTTAGCGATTGCGTTAGCACAAGAAGGTGGTCTTGGTTTTATCCACAAGAACATGACAATTGAAGAACAAGCTGCCAACGTACGTAAAGTAAAAACGTACGAAGCGGGTATTGTTTCTCACCCTGTTACTGTTACTGCTGACCTGACAATCGCGGGCACTTCAATTAGCACACGATAAAGGTTTCTCAGGTTTCCCTGTTGTTGATGCTGAAAACAACTTAGTTGGTATTGTAACAAGCCGCGATATGCGTTTTGAAACAAAACTAGAAACCAGTTTCAACGGTTATGACGAAAAAAGAGCAGCTGGTAACGGTAAAAGAAGGCGCAGATCGTGAAACGATTCTAGGCCTGATGCACGAGCACCGTATCGAAAAATCTTAGTTGTTAATGATGACTTTAAACTTAAAGGCATGATTACTGTTAAGGATTACCAAAAAGCACAAGATAAACCAAATGCATGTAAAGACGAACAAGGTCGTTTACGCGTAGGTGCAGCTGTTGGTGTTGGTGCAGGCACAGATGAGCGTATCACAGCCTTAGTTGAAGCGGGTGTTGATATTCTGCTTATCGATACTTCTCACGGTCACTCACAAGGTGTTATCGACCGCGTAAAAGCAACCCGTGAAGCATTCCCAGATTTACAAATCGTTGCAGGTAACGTAGCAACCGCTGAAGGTGCAGTCGCACTTGCTGATGCTGGTGCAAACGCTGTTAAAGTAGGTATTGGCCCAGGTTCAATTTGTACTACGCGTATCGTAACAGGTTGTGGTGTGCCTCAAATTACTGCAATTTCAGATGCTGTTGAAGGTTTAAAAGGCCGTGATATTCCAGTTATTGCTGATGGTGGTATTCGTTTCTCTGGTGACATCGCAAAGCACTTGTTGCTGGTGCATCACTGGTAATGGTTGGTTCAATGCTAGCAGGTACTGAAGAGCACCAGGTGAAGTAGAGCTTTATCAAGGTCGTTACTACAAGTCTTACCGTGGCATGGGTAGCTTAGGTGCAATGAACCAAAAAAAGAAGGTTCATTCTGACCGTTACTTCCAAGATGCTTAAATCAGAAGGAAGCTGGTTCCAGAAGGTATTGAAGGTCGCGTAGGTATAAAGGTCCAATTGCGAACATTATTCACCAACAAGTTGGTGGTATTCGCAGTGCGATGGGTCTTACTGGCTGTGCAACAATTGAAGAGCTAAACACTAAGCCTCAGTTTGTACGTGTTACCGCTGCAGGTATGGGCGAATCGCACGTTCACGACGTACAAATCACAAAGAGCTCCTAACTACCGTTTAGGTTAATTCGCGGCTTTAATTTATCGATAAGGCTAGCTTTTTGCTAGCCTTAGTTAATTGTATCCCGATTGAAATTGCCGTTTCAATCGAGTTGTTGGATTTTTAGAAAGAGACAACTAATGAGCAAAAATATTCATGATTCTCGCGTACTGATTTTAGATTTCGGTTCGCAATACACTCAACTAATCGCCCGCCGCATTCGTGAAATCGGTGTTTACTGTGAACTATGGGCATGGGATGTAACTGAAGAGCAAATTCGCGAATTTAACCCGCAGGGTATTATTTTATCGGGTGGCCAGAGTCAACGACAGAAGAAAATAGCCCTCGCGCGGCCTGAGTATGTATTTAATGCTGGCGTACCTGTACTTGGTATTTGTTACGGTATGCAAACAATGGCAATGCAACTGGTGGCCAAGTACATAGCTCAGATAAGAAAGAGTTTGGTTACGCGAAAGTTGAAAAAGTAGGTAACTGTGCGCTGTTTGATGCGATTGAAGATCATATCGAAGATGGCATTGGCAAACTTGACGTTTGGATGAGCCACGGCGACAAAGTTGTTGAAGTGCCTGAAACGTTTGTTACGTCAGCTAAAACAGATACCTGTCCACATGCAGCGATGTCATGGGAAGAGAAAAAGTTCTACGGTGTACAATTTCACCCAGAAGTAACGCACACGCACCAAGGTTTACGTTTATTAGAGCGTTTCGTAATTGACATCTGTGGTTGTGAAAAACTATGGACGCCAGCCTCAATTATTGAAGATGCTGTTGCGCGTATTAA